>DASZOE010000289.1:0-4120 GCA_035550945.1 Acidimicrobiales bacterium | reverse complement strand
GTCCTCCGCTCCGGGAGCAGGACGCCGTCTGGTCGGAGGTGTCAGCGGTCATGACGGTGGCGCGCTCCGTGCCCGCCGTGCCGTTGATCTCACTGGCCACGGCCTCACCGCGTGTGTGATCGCGGCAGACTAGGACGACGTGCGCGCCGAGCGAGGCCAGTCTGGTCGCCACCTCCCGTCCGATCTCGGACGTGCCCCGTGACGACGACCCGCTTGTCCTCGATCCACGTCATGGCGGTCACCCGACCGTCGCAAGGATGATGTCGAGCACGCTCTGGTCGGGAGCCGGGGGCACCGGCGCGTCCGGGATGTCGCGAAGCAGCGCGAAGGCCTCCTCCACGCTGGCCGGAGTGATGAGCGGGCTGTGGGCGGTGGCGATGCTCGTCATGCCCAGCGCCCGCACCCGGTCGACCTCGGTGGCGAACCGGGCCCGATCGACGAGGCCGACCCAGGGCGAGAGGGCGTGGTGGGTGCACATGGCCATCCCCTCGGCCCAGAAGCCCCGGTCGAGGTCCGAGACCGTCGGCACCGGCTCGGCGGGGCAGGGCGTGGCGAAGGCGTCGACGCCCCAGTAGACGCCGGTGCGCTCGTCGAGGAACCCACGGGTCGCCGGCGAGTCGTAGACGGGCGGCCGGACCGCATGAAGGCGCCGGTCCCCCACGTCGATGCCCTGGCCGTCGTTCAGCCAGCGGCACCGTCCCAGCGGGAAGCCGAAGGCATTGCTGAACCGCTCCACGATCGCCCAGCTGCACACGAGGGTGGCGTTCGTGCACGACTCCATGACGGGCCCGAGGTTGCCGGTGTGGTCGCTGTCGTCGTGGGACAGGAAGACCCAGCGGACGTCGGACGGGTCGACGATTCCGAACACGTCATCCACCCACTGGTCGCGGTTGTTGACCGAACCCGTATCGACGATCACCGGCTCTTGGCCGGCGATCACCATGGAGTTCAGGTACATGCTGAGGGGCACACCCAGGGCGTTCTGAACCTGATGGATCACCCAGGTGTCGGTGTCCACCCGTGTCGGCGGCACCCTCGTGGTGGGCGCTTCGGGGGCAAAGCTCATCGGTCCCTCCCGTGTCGCTGTGGTGTCCCGACAGTGCGCCGCCAGGCGGAGCGCGGACATGGGGGGGAACCGTCATCCTCGGCGGCGAGGACCCCCAATTAGGGCTGAGAGACCGGTGCCAGAGTCCGGGCGGCGTAGGCCACCAGCTCCGAGCGCCGACCAGCGCCCGTCTTCACCGACAAGTTCTCGACGTGGCGCTCGACGGTGCGCGGCGACAGATAGAGCCGGGCGGCGATCTCCTTGTTGGGCAGGCCGGAAGCCAGCAGCCGGAGGACCTCGAGCTCGCGGGACGTGACGCCGAGCGCTCGCAGCTCGGAGGGAACGTCCGTCTCGCCCCGGCGGCGGGGGACCGGCGCACCGGCCTTTCGCAGGAGCGACCGGCACGCGGACGCGATCCGGTCGTCGCCCCGCCTGTCGAAGAAGTCGAGCGCTTCCCGCAGCCACGGCAGGGGATCGCCCCACCCGTCGGCGATGGCGGCCTCGGCCACGAGTCGCCGCCCGAAGTGCCCGAACCAGCGGTGATCGGTGAGCGCGCGGTCTGCTTCGGCGACCAGGGCGGTCGCCGTGCCGGCGCTTCCCCGCCTTCCCTCGGCCACGGCCTCGGCGTACCGCAGGAACGCCGAGGTCAGGAAGTGAACCGACCGTTCGGGGACGACGACCTCAGGGGCGTCGTCGCCGGGCCCGTCGAGCTGGCGGAGGAGTGCGAGGAGCCCGGTGGCGGGGTGCACGGAGTGGTCAGTCCCCGCCCGAGCCACCGCCCGGAGCCCGGTGCAGAGGTGGCGGCGAGCCGTGGCCCGGTCCTCTTCGACGAGGGCGCGGAGCGCGGCCACCGTGGAGGTCTTCACCATGGTGTCGGGGGCGCCGCCGGCCAGAGCGAGCGCCTCGTCGATGCAGCCCTGCATCTCGGCGTCGCGCCGCGCCCGGGCGTGGGCGTACGCCTCGAGCGCCAGAGCGGCCGCCAGCGTCTGGTCGAGGTGGTACCGCCGGGACAGCTCGGCGGAGCGCCGGGCGGCGACCACGCCCGCCTCCGGGTCGTCGCCGATGACGAGCCCGGCGGCCATCTGGACGTCGACGACCGCCGCGGTGGCCAGGGCCCCGCGGGCGAGGGCGAGCTCGCGAGCTGCGTCCAGCCGGTCGAGGGGGCGACCACGGAGCATGTCGATGGCGCCGAGCTCCTGGAGGGCCCGGGCCCGCCACACGGTCATCCCCTGGGCGTCGGCGAGGGCGAGGGCGCGGGTGAAGGCGGCATCGGCGGCGCCGGGGTCGCGGAGACGTTCGCTCCGCCCCAGCACCTCGAGGGCTTCGCAGGCGACGTCGGCCAGACCGAGGCCCTCGGCGCGCTCGAGGGCTGCCCGCGCCAGGGCCCGCGCCTGCTCGGGATCACCGACGACCGCCGCCTGTGCCCGCACGGCGTCCAACCGTGCCGTCAGCTCCTCGTCCCCCTGGGCCGCCGTCTCGGCGCCCGCCCGCTCAAGGCTGTCGCGCGCCTCGTCGAGCTGCGTGGCGGCCACCGCGGCGCGCGCCATCCGGAGGTGGATCTCCACGCGTCGGCGCGCCCACCTCGGGTCGTCCCCCAGCCGGGCCAGCAACGACGCCGCCACTTCGACCGCCAGCTCCCGCTTCCCGGCGAGCGACAGCACCTGAAGGAGGCACTCGTCGACGTCGAGGCACGTCGGATCGTTTGGGGGGAGGAGGCTCCGGGCGCGCTCGAGCGTCGCCTCCGCGCTGGCGAGTGCTCCCTCCTCGAACGCCCGGCGGCCGACCTCGAGGAGGAGCGTTCCGGCACGGCCGGCCTCCCCCCCGGCGATGGCCAGCCGAGCCGCCAGCTCGGCCCACTCGTCGCCGAGGTCGGGGTGCGCCGATTCCACCGCGTCCAGCGCTCGGCGGCACAGCCCCTCCAGCTCGGGTGGGAACAGCCCGGCGAGGACCGCGTCCCTGGACAGCGCGTGCCTGAACCGGAAGCTGCCGTCCTCGCCGTCGAACGAGACGATCTGGGTGTCCACCGCCTCGTGCAGGGCGGCGAGGACCACTTCACGAGCGAGGCCGGTGATCGCCGGAAGGAGCTCCCAGGAGAACCGTCGGCCGAGCACGGCGGCGGCCACCAGGACCTCCTGGCAGTGCCGGTCGAGCTGGCCGACCCGCCGCCGCATGTTCTCGGCGAAGGTCAGCGGCACCACCGTCCCGAGGCTCTTGCCGACGCGCCACGATCCGGCCTCCTCGACCAGCGCGCCGGACGACAGTGCAGTGGCCAGCAGCTCCTCCACCATGAACGGGACGCCGTCGGCCCGGGCCGCGAGCGCCACGACGGCGTCGGGCACGCTGGGGGACCGGAGGCAGGATGCCACCATGGCCGCCACCTCCTGCTCGCCGAGGGGGGCCAGGTCGATCACCAGGGAGACCCGCTTCGCCTGGAGGGACCGGGCCAGCTGCACGCCAGGCGAGTCGGCGTCGTCGCGCAGCGTTGCCACGCACAGGACCCGTTCCGTCGCCACGTTGTCGGCGAGGTACTCGACGATGGTGAGCGTCTCGGGGTCGGCCCAGTGGCAATCCTCCAGGACGAGGAGGACGCCATGGCCGCCAGCGGTCGCGGTGAGGAACCGCAGGACGGCCTCGGCGAGACCGACGAGGGATTCGTCGAGCGCTCCGTAGTCGTCGTCCCGCCACGCCGGGATCAGGCGGGCGAGCGCCGAGCGGAAGGGGCCGACCCGGGTGGGGTCGGGACCGGCGCCGGCTCTCACCGCTGAGGAAAGCGCCTCGGCCAGGGGGCGGTACGCCGCCGGCGCGAGACCCGGCACGGCCCGGCCCGAGAGCGCCGGGACTCCCTTCCGGTCAGCGCGGGTGGCGAGGGCCCGAGCGAGGCGCGACTTCCCGATCCCCGCTTCGCCCACGAGGAACAGCACGCTCCCGCGGCCCCCGACGGCGGCGCCCAGCGCGTCGTCGAGCTGAGCGAGCTCGGTCTGGCGGCCGACCAGGGCCGTGGAGACGGCCGTTCTCACCGTGGACGTGGTTGGTGGGAGTTGCTCAAGACGACCATTGTGGCGCCCCTACCCAGAC
>DASZOE010000288.1:0-3897 GCA_035550945.1 Acidimicrobiales bacterium | reverse complement strand
GGCCGCCCCCTTGACCCGCTCGAGCCCGGTCCGTGCCGTCGACTCCAGCTCACCCGCCACCGAGCGGCCCACCTCGGCGACGCCCTGGGTGAGGGGCTCGAGGTTCTCCCGCGCCTTCTGGGTGAGCTGGCGCTCACGCTCGCTCGGGGGGAGCAGCGCGGCCGCCGCGAAGCCGCCGGCAAAGGCCAGGAGGCCGGCGGCGAGGGGGTTGCCCTCGGCCTTGCGCTTCGCGGCACCGGGGACCTCGCGCAGCTCGTCGGTGACCGAGTCGGCCGCGGAGCCAGCCCTCGAGCCGACGGCCCGACCCTGGGAACGGGCGGTCGACGCGACGGACCGCGTCTGCGACCGGGCCGAGGCCGCGACCGACCGGCTCTGGCCCCTCGCGGTCGACGCCACCGAACGGGCCTGGCCCCGGGCCGCCGCTGCGGCCTGGGGGAGGCTCCCGTCCCCCCCGTCGTCGTCGCTGCCCACGACGGCACGCGCCCCCCGGCGGACGGCGTCACTGCCCCGCTGGACCAGGCGGCGGGGGCTCACCTTCTCCTTCACGTCGTCGACCCTGTCGGCGATGTCGGCTCGGGCCCGGGCCATGAGCTTCTGGGGGGCGACGCGGTCGCCGATGGTTTCGAGCGTGTCGCCCAGGTCCTCACGGACGTCGTCGATCTCGGTGCGGATCTCCTCCGGCGCCCTCTCCATCAGTACCTCCTCCATCTCTCGGAGTACTCCGACGGGCCGGAGTTCTCCTGCACTCCTCGCTGCAGGGAGTCCTTGGCCGTCTGCACGTCCTCCTTCACGGTCTCGATCGTCTGGGTGGGGACGGGGCTCACCTCGGACACCTTCTTGCGGCCCTGGACCGCCAAGAGCCCGGCCACCGCCACCAGCAGGAGGCCCACGGCCAGGAAGGCGACGCCTTCGGGAACGACCTCGGCCAGACCCCAGGCGGCGGCGAAGACCAAGGCGATGGCGCCCAGAAGCCCTACCACCCCGGCCACGGCGAAGGCGGCCGCGCCCTTGGTCGCCTTGGTGACCTGCTCCTTGGTCTCGGCCCGGGCCAGCTCCATCTCCTTGCGCACCAGCGTCTGGAGCTTGGTGGTGACGTCGGAGAAGAGCTCTCCGAGGGGCCGCTCGTCGGGCGGGTTGACCAAGTTGCTCATACCGATCGTCCTCGCAGCGCGGCCGGCGCCGGGGCGTCTTCGTCCTCGTCCGAGGACGCCCGCACGGCCCGGCCCACGCCGAAGCCCACCACCGCGGCGCCGAAGAGGAAGGCGCCGGGGCGGCGGCGGGCGAAGGCCTGGAGGTCCTCGAGGACGCCGCCCAGCCCCCGCTGGTCGATGTCGGCGGCCACGCTGTAGATGCGGTCGGCGGCGTCGTAGACGGCGTCGGCGGCGTTGGCCACGTAGGGCTGGACCGTCTCGGCGGCCTCGGGCCGGCCCTCGGCGAGGGCCCGGACCTCGTCACCAAAGCGCGACAGGGAGTCGGCGAGGCGGCGGGACTGCGCCTGGGCCTGGTACTCGGCCTGGGACCGGGCCTCCTCGGCCAGGGTCCGGCCCTGCTCGACGACCTCGCCCCGCACTCGCTGGGCCTGCTCCTGAACCGTGGTCCCCAGCTCGGTGGCCTCCTCCGAGGCCAGGGTCACGACTTGCTGGCCCCCGGCGGCGGCCGTGGCAGCGACGTCGGACGCCTCATCGGCGGCGCGTGATGCGACGAGACGGCCCTCGTCCTGGGCCGTCGACGCCACGTCGGACGCCTCATCGGCGGCTCGCGACGCCACCGCCCGGCCTTCGTCGCCGGCCCGCGACCGCAATCGCAGGCCCGACCGGGCCGCGGTGCGACCCGTCGAGCTGGCGGCCCGCCGCGCCGTCCGGGCGGCCGACGTTGTCTGTCCCTGTGCCATCTGTGGTCCTCCGTGCTATGGGGGCCTGCGCGCGGCAAGGCGGACATCGGGAATCCCAGCCGACGAGCCATGGGCGGAGACCGTGCCCGGCGCGGGTACCGCCGACCGGACGCAGCCGCCGACCACGCCGTCGCCCGACGGGCTGCGTCCTCAACCCACTTGTACCTGCCCGAGGGACCGGGGGCTAAACGGCCCGCCCCGCTTTTTTGGCCGCCTATCCCGCCTTCGCCGGAGTCACCGCGACCGGCCCGGGCCCGGACGGCAGGCGGAGCGTGAAGGTCGAGCCCGCCCCCTCCTGGGACTCCACCCGCACCTCGCCTCCGTGGCTGCTGGCCACGTGGCGGACGATGGCCAGCCCCAGGCCGGTACCGCCTGTCTCCCGGCCCCGCTCCCTCTGTACGCGGTAGAAGCGCTCGAAGATGCGCTCGAGGTCGCGGGCCGGAATGCCGATCCCCCGGTCCTTCACCGAGAGCTCGATCCACTGGCCGTCGGTCCGGGAGCGCACGTCGATGACGGTGCCCTCGTCGGAGTACTTGACGGCGTTCTCGAGCAGATTGAACAGGGCCGACACGAGCTGGCGCCGGTCGCCCATGACCGTCAGCGGACGGGAGGCCTCGCCGAACGTGATCGTGACCCGCCGGCGCTCGGCCGCGGGCCGGACCCGCTCGGCGGCCTGGGCCACGACCAGGTGGACGGGCACCGGCTCCCGCACCGGGGCCTCCTGCGACTCGATGCGGGTGAGGTCGAGGAGGTCGTCGACGATCCGCGCCACCCGCTGGGCCTCGGACCGCAGGCGCTCGGCGAGCCGGCCCACGACAACGGTGTCCTCCTCGCCGGCGAGCGTCTCCGCCAGCAGGGCCAGCGCGCCCACCGGCGTCTTCAGCTCGTGGCTGATGTTGGTGACGAAGTCTCGCCGGACGGCGTCGAGGTGGCGACGCCCGGTGACGTCCTCGATGACGGCGACCGCGCCCACACCCCGCCACCCGTCGTCGAGGGGGACGGCGGCGACGGTGAGGGTGCGGCGCGGCGGTCCGAACACGTCGAGGGTCTGCGAGCCCGCACCGCCCTCGACGGCCGCGGCCAGCAGTTCGGTGGTGGTCCGGGCCACAGCGGCCTCCGCCTCGCTGATCTCCATCAGCCGGACCGCGGACTGGTTGCGGAACACCACCTCGCCTGCCTCGTCGCACACCACGATCCCCGGAGTGACGGCCTCGAGGGCACCTTCCAGGCGGTCACGGGCCCGCCTGGCGTTCCCCCGCTCGGTGACGGCCGCCTCTGCGGCCTTCTCCAGCCCGGGGAGGACGCGCTCGACGCCGCCCTTGGCGACCAGCTCGCCGCCTTCGTCGTCGAGGCGGGCGGCGAGGGACGTCAGCCTCCGCACGGTGTTGCGCCGGGAGATCCAGATCCACGCCAGGGCGAAGAGAAGAAGGGCACAGGCGGCGATGGCCACGACGACCGCTGCGGTCGGTCGCATCGCCCCACCATACGCGGGCCGGGCTCCCGCTCAGGCGATACCCGCGAGGAGCTTCTCGATGACACGGGAGGCGTCCGCCGCACCCGAGGCGTCCCCCGCCCCGCCCGGGTCGACCGCGCTCACGCCGAGGAGCGAGGTCACGGTGACGAAACCGGCGGCCAGGAGGGCGGTGTCGGTGCCGGGCTCGGGCGGCGCCCCGTTGGGAGACATGGAGATGGCCAGGCGCCCCTCCCCCACCTCGTTCACCGTCGCCTGGACCTGCCCGTAGGAGGCCAGGCCCGCCACCCGCACGCCGGCGAGGTCGACGACGGCAAGGTCGGGAACGTTCACGTTGAGCACCGTGCGGGGCGGCGCGCCGGCCAGCCACCGGAGGGCGGCCCGGGCCACCAGCTCGGCCGTCTCGAGGTGGCGGGGCACGGCGGCGTCGATGCTGACGGCCAGGCCTCGGACGCCGAAGTTGGCGGCGGTAAGGGCCGCGCCGACCGTCCCCGAATGGAGCACGGCGAAGCCGGTGTTGGGGCCGTTGTTCACC
>DASZOE010000287.1:0-4669 GCA_035550945.1 Acidimicrobiales bacterium | reverse complement strand
GGGCCTGGACGTAGGACGGCGAGAGGAGCACGAGGGGCGGCAGGCCGCCGGTCAACGGCGGGAAGCCGCCCGCCATGGCCACCTCGCCCACGATCCGGAAGCTCTCCGGGGGGCCGCCGAAAGCGGAGCCGGCGGCGGCCGGCCCCGTGAGCCGGAGTGGGAGGACGTCGCCCACCTGGAGGCCGAGCTGGTCGCCGGCCAGGAAGGTGATGGCCAGCTCGTGGGCGCCCCGGGGAAGGCGTCCCTCCAGCAGGCGAGCCCGGTTCAGCTCCCGCCCGAACCGCCCGTCGGCGTCGGAGAGCACGACGACGTCTTCGACCCCGACCGGTCGGCCCGAGGGCGTGGTGCCGGTGGGGACGTAGATGTGCAGCTTGGCGGCGTCGGCCACCTCCGGCCGGCTCCGAATCGCCTCGAAGTCGAAGACGCGGTTGGCGTTCTCGGCGGTGGTCCCGCCGTTGGTGACCAGCACGTCGAAGCCGTTGGTGCCGGCCAGGAACCGGGGGTAGGCGGTATCGGTGCGCCGGGCCCCGGCCAGGGCGGCGATGACGCTCCCGCCCACCACGCCGGTGAGCACGGCCAGTGCCAGCCAGGCCCGCCATCGCCACCGGGCCTCCGCTCGCAGGCGGGCCAGCACGACCGACACGGCTTACGGCGTCCCCGGGTGCGACAGGCGGCCGGACCGCACGTCCTGGAACACCTGGGGCCCGAAGTCCTCCTGGTTCAGGTAGGCCAGCGCGCCGGACGTGGCCGCGTCGGCCGGGAGGTCGGTGGCCTGGTACGTCGACAGGAGGACCACGACGACGTCGGGCGTGCTGGCCGTGATCCGCCGGCTGGCCTCGATGCCGCTGATGCGGCCCATGTCGGTGTCCATCAGCACCAGCTGCGGTGCCAGCGCTACGGCCATCTCGACCGCCTCCTCGCCGGAGCCGGCCTCGCCGGCCACCTGGAAGCCGCCCGTCACCCGGACCACGCCCGCGGCGGCACGGCGAAAGGGCGCCTGATCGTCGACGATCAGGACGGAAACGGGCGAGTCGGCCACCGGAGCCATCTTTTCACCGCCTTCCGTTCACCGACAGAGTGCCTGCACCCGCTCCCGCGTGGGGTCAACCCCCCCCGGTCGGCCAGGAACAACAGGACCGCCCTGACCCGCCGGCTGACGTCGCGCTCCTCCGAGAGACCGCTTGGAGAACAGCGAGTTGATGTGCTTCTCGACGGCCCGCTCGGAGGGCACCAGCGAGGCGGCGATCGCCGCGTTGTGGTCTTCCGGGTCCCCGAAGAGGAGAAGCGCCCCGGGTCGGAGCTCATCAACCTGCCCGAGGAGGAGCAGGGCGCCATCTTCGGCGCCGCCGAGCCGGCCATGGTCCTGCTCGCCCCGCCGGGCGGTGGCGCAAGGTGTCCGCTGCGCTAGCCGGCGACGCGAAGCCACGCTCGGCCACAGCCCGGAGGCGTTCAAGCAGCCACGGCTCGGCCGGCGGTTGGGGACCAGGCGCTGGGTCCACCAGCGCAGCCGCCGGGCCTCTCGTAGGCGGTAGCTGACGACCTGGTTGGCCGTCACGGCCTCGGGCCGCCGGCAGCGCTCACAGCCGGCCAGGGCGCCGGCGTCCAGGGCGTCGTCGCCGGGCTGATCGGCGAGCAGGCTCACGGCCGTCGCTGCGGGCCGCAGCCGGCCCACACCGAGGTCACCGCCGCCCCCGGCCGGGCCCAGGCCCCGCTGGCGTGCACAGCTCGCGGAGACGCGCCAGGCGGTCCGGCCGCACGGGGCTCAGTCGCCCCGGAGGAGCGCCCGCTTGACCTCTTCGATGGCGGAGGTGACCTTGATGCCCCGTGGGCAGGCGTCGGTGCAGTTGAAGGCGGTCCGGCACCCCCACACCCCGGAGCGGCGGTCGAGGACCTCGAGGCGGTCGGCGCCGCCCTCGTCCCGCGAGTCGAACAGGAAGCGGTGGGCGTTGACGATCGCCGCCGGGCCCACGTACGACTCGTTGGGCCAGAAGACCGGGCACGAGGTGGTGCAGGCCGCGCACAGGATGCACTTGGTGGTGTCGTCGTAGCGGGCCCGTTCCTCGGGGCTCTGGAGGCGCTCGCGGTCGCCGGGGTCGTCGGCGTTGACGAGCCAGGGCTTCACCGCCTTGTACTGCTCGAAGAAGGGCTCCATGTCGACGACCAGGTCCTTGAGCACGCGGAGGCCCCGCAGCGGCTCCACGGTGATCGAGCGTCCGACGTCGCGGATCAGCAGGACGCACGCCAGGCGGTTCTCGCCGTTGATGACCATGGCGTCGGAGCCGCACACGCCGTGGGCGCACGAGCGCCGGAAGGCGAGGCTCCCGTCCTGGTGCCAGCGCACCTCGTGGAGGGCGTCGAGGACCCGGTCCGACTCCTCCACCTCGACCTCGTACGTCTCCCAGTGCGGCACCGGGTCGCGCTCGGGGTCGTAGCGCTTGATGCGGAGCTCGACGGGGATCGCCATCAATACTTCCGTTCCATGGGGAGGTAGGGGCCCTCCTCGACGGGCTTGTAGTCGAGGACGACGGCGCCGTCGGCGGTGCGCCGAGCCAGCGAGTGGCGCATCCAGTTGGCGTCGTCGCGCAGCGGGTGGTCGTCGCGGAAGTGGGCCCCTCGGCTCTCGGTGCGGGCCAGCGCGCTGACGGCCAGGGCCTCGGCCAGGTCGAGGAGGAAGCCCAGCTCGAGGGCCTCGGTGAGGTCGTAGTTGTACCGGCGGCCCTTGTCCCGGACCGAGACCGACGGGTAGCGCCGGCGTAGATCGGCCACCGTGTCGCGAGCGGCCGTGAGCGTCTCCTCGGTCCGGAACACCGACGCCTTGTCGGTCATCTCCGCCTGGAGCTCGTCGCGGAGGTCGGCGACGTTCTCCTCGCCCTTCCCCGAGCGCAGCTCCTCGACCAGGGCCCGGGCGGGCTCGGCCGCCTCGTCGGGGAGCGCCGGCTGGTCGGCCGAGGCCACGAAGTCGGCCATGGCCGATCCGCCCCGGCGGCCGAAGACCACGATGTCGAGCAGGGAGTTGGTGCCGAGGCGGTTCGCGCCGTGGACGGAGACGCAGGCGCACTCGCCCGCCGCGTACAGCCCCGGCGCGCCCGTGCCGGCGCCGTCGAGGACGACCTCGGCGGAGACGTTGGTGGGGATACCGCCCATGGCGTAGTGGGCCGTGGGCTGGATCGGGATGCGGTCGGTCTTGGGCTCGATGCCCAGGTACGTGCGCACGAAGTCGGTGATGTCGGGGAGCTTGGCGTCGATCTGCTCGGCGGGGAGGTGGGTGAGGTCGAGGTGCACGAAGTCGCGGGTCTGGCCGCAGCCCCGGCCCTCGCGGATCTCGGTGAGGATGGCCCGGCTCACCATGTCGCGAGGAGCCAGGTCCTTCACCGTCGGGGCGTAGCGCTCCATGAACCGCTCGCCCTCGGCGTTGCGCAGGATGCCCCCCTCGCCCCGAGCCGCCTCCGAGAGAAGGATGCCCAGCTTGTAGATCCCGGTGGGGTGGAACTGGAAGAACTCCATGTCCTCCATGGGGACGCCCCGGCGGAACAGGAGCCCGGGCCCGTCGCCCGTGAGGGTGTGGGCGTTGGAGGAGACCTTGAACATCTTGCCGAACCCGCCGGTGGCGAACAGGGCGGCCTTGCACTCGAACAGGTGGAGGTCGCCGGTGGCCAGCTCGTAGGCGACCACCCCGGCGAGAGGGGTGTCGGGCCCGGCGGCGGCGGCGCCGCCGGCGAAGGCCACGTCGAGGACCTGGAACTCGGAGAAGAACTGGACGTCGCGGGCCACGCACTGCTGGTAGAGGGTCTGCAGGATCATGTGGCCGGTGCGGTCGGCCGCGAAGCACGCCCGCCGCACGGGCGCCTCGCCGTGGTTGCGGGTGTGGCCGCCGAAGCGGCGCTGGTCGATGCGGCCCTCGGGCGTGCGGTTGAAGGGCAGCCCCAGGTGCTCGAGCTCGATGACGGCGTCGACCGCCTCCCGGCACATGGTCTGGGCCGCGGTCTGGTCCACCAGGTAGTCGCCCCCCTTCACCGTGTCGAAGGCGTGCCACTCCCAGGAGTCCTCCTCCACGTTGGCCAGCGCCGCGCACATGCCCCCCTGGGCCGCCCCTGTGTGCGAGCGGGTGGGGTAGAGCTTGGTGAGGACGGCCGTCCTGCACTTCCCGGCGACCTCGATGGCCGCCCGCAGGCCGGCGCCCCCCGCGCCCACGATGCCCGCGTCGTAGCTGTGCCGGTGGAGCTCCACCCGACGATCCTCGCACCCGCCGGCGACCTGCGCGGACGCGCCGGGTGCCCGTCGCCGACTATGTCGCGGTGAAGGCTCCCTGGAGGATGCTGTCGATGGTCCAGCCGCCGGGGGTGGGCTCGAGCGTGACGGTGAAGGGCCCGGGGCCGAAGGTGACGCTCGTCGCCGCTTTGGTCGACTCCTCGGTGCGCACCCGGAGGCGCCCGGCCACGGTGATCTTGCCCGGCCCCTGGAGCTCGAGGCGGCGGCGGTCGAGGCGGACGACGACGCCCCCCTCGGACGCGAGGACGGTGTTCTGGCCGGCCTCGAAGTCGACCGCCTCCCGGGGCGCGCCCAGGCCCGAGGTTCCCACCGCCACCGGCGCCCCCGCCCGGTACCTGCCGGGCAGGAAGGTCCGGGCCGCGCCGTCCATCTTCCAGGTGATGCCGGCGGGGCCCGGACC
>DASZOE010000286.1:0-8322 GCA_035550945.1 Acidimicrobiales bacterium | reverse complement strand
ACTCCGAGGTCGGCAGCGTCACCGGCGGCGCGCGGTGGAACAGGGGCTGGCGGTGGAGGGCGCGGGGATAGTGGACAGCGGTCTCGACCCCGGCGGCGGCGAGGGCGGAGGCCACGGCGTCCCTCGGCGGGAGCGGGGGGCGCACGAGGACGGAGTACTGGTTGAAGGAGTGACGCGCCCCCTCGGTCCGCTCGGGCACGAGGAGCCCGTCCAGCCCCCGCAGGAGCGTCGACAGCCGCTCGGCGTTCGCACGGCGACGGGCGACGTACTCGTCGAGCCGAGCCAGCTGGCGCAGGCCGAGCGCGGCCTGGAAGTCGCTCATGCGGTAGTTGAAGCCCAACGTCGTGTGCAGGTACTTGCCCTCGGCACCCTGGCTGCGGGAGAGACGCAGGGCGGCGGCGAGTCGGGGATCGTCGGTCGCGACCATCCCCCCCTCGCCGGTCGTGATGTTCTTGGTCGGGTAGAACGAGTAGCAGGTGGCCGCCGGGTAGCGACCGACGTCGACACCTCGGTACTCCGTTCCCAGCGCCTGGGCGGCGTCCCACACCAGGGTGAGCCCGTCGTCCGCCGCCACCTCGGCGAGGCCGTCGACGTCGCAGGCGTTTCCGAAGAGGTGGACGCCGACGACACCGCGCGTCCGGGCGGTGACCCGAGATCGCACCTCCTGCGCCGGCAGGGTGAACGTCCGGCAGTCGACGTCGGCGAAGACGGGAACGGCGCCGACCGCGAGCAGCATGCTGGCCGTGGCCACGAAGGTGAACGCCGGGACGATCACCTCGTCGCCCGGTTCGAACAGAGCCAGGTACGCGAGGTGGAGGGCCGCGGTTCCCGAGGACACGGCGACGGCGTGGCGGGCGCCCACCCTGGAGGCGAACGCCTCCTCGAACCGGGCCACGACCTCGCCCTGGCGGAGCCGTCCCGAGGCGAGGACGGCGCCGACGGCCTCGACGTCGTCGGGGCGGATGTCCACGCCGGCCATGGGAACGGCGACCTCAGCCGTCACCGGCGACCTCTCGGCCGAGGAGGGAATCGATGAACCGAGCCAGCTCCAGGGACTCCAGCAACGACCACTCGTGCGGCTCCCCCGAGCGCACCACGTCGAGGAAGGACGAGAGCTCCTTGACGAACAGGTTGACGGGCCCGAAGTGGCGGTAGTTGTGGCCCCGGTCGAAGAGCACCCGAGGCTCGTTGCAGTAGACGGCGGTCGGGATGAAGTCGAGGATGCTGGCCACGAGGGAGCCGTTCGTGCCCTGTATCTCGACGTGGTTCATGAACGACGGCGTGACGAGATCGCTCTGGCAGATGCTCCGGACGCCGCCCGCCCGGCACGTCACGACCGCACAGTCGCTGGCGGAGACCGATACCTCGTCCCCGTCGATGATCCGCTGGGGCAGGAGCAGGTCCTCGTAGGCCACCCTGCCCTCGTCCAGCGGCCCAAGGACCCACGACAGCAGATCGAGCAGGTGGACCATCATCTCGAAGACGACCCCTCCGCCGCTGCGGTCGTCGTGCTTCCAGGGGCGGTGCGAACCGCGGCCGCCGAGCCGGGCCAGCGCGAAGTACGGCGCGCCGATGATCCCGTGGTCGATCGTCTCCTTGGCGAACCGGAAGGCGGGATGGTGACGGTAGAGGTACCCGACGACCACGCTGCGCCGGGCCCGGACGGCCGCGGCCCGGATGGCGGCGCCCTCGGCGTGGGACAGGCACAGGGGCTTCTCGCAGAACACGTCCAGCCCGGCGTCGAGGCCGGCGACGATCCAGTCCTTGTGCGCGGCCGAGGGGACGCAGACGTCGAGGGCGGCGAGGTCCTGGTCCAGTAGGTGCTCGGGAGCCACCACGGCCACGTCCCAGTGCTGGGCGAGGGTCTTCGCCCGCGCCGGATCGTCGTCGGCAACGACCACGTCGACCCCGCCCAGCTCCTTGTAGGCGTCGACGTGGCGGGTCCCGATCCGGCCGCAGCCGACCACGCCGACCCTCATCGCCGCCTCACCGCGTTCTGCTCGCGGAGCTCGGCCGGCAGGTCCTGCACCCGGGCCGGGCACCCGACGGCCAGCGTCCACGCCGGCACGTCGCGCGTCACCACCGCCCCGGCGGCGACCATCGCCCCCTCCCCGATCCGCACGCCGGGAAGCACCGTGACGTTGGCCCCGATGCTGGCGTCGTCCTCGAGGATGGGCCCCTCGGGGCGGTAGTGCTGACGGCGGCGCAGCGGATAGCGGTCGTTGGTGAGCACGGCGCACGGGCCGACGAACACCCGGTCGCCGACGAGCGTCCCCGTCGGGAGGAAGACACCGCTCTGGAGGACGACGTCGTCGCCGAGGTGGGCGTGGCCCTCGATCATCGCCGCCGAGCCGATGAGACCGCGACGGCCGACGCTGGTGTGCTCCCGGATCAGGGCCCGCACTCCCGTGGCCGTGTGGTCGCCGAACACGGTGTCGGCGTAGATGACGGTGCCGGTGCGGACGATGCAGGCCCAGCCCAGCCGGGCGGGGGCCTGCCATCCGTCATAGGGATGGCCGACCACTGCCCCCGGCTCGACGGTGGCTCGACCGGCCTCCAGGAACTGCGGCGGCGTCGCGGTCACGGACACAGCGCCTTCGCCAGCCGGCGGTTCACGTGCCCGACGTCGAACCGTTCAGCCCGAGCGTGCGCCGCCTCGCTCATCCTCCGGGCGCGCGCCGGGTCCCCGACGACCGCGGCGATGGCCTCGGCCATGCCTTCGGCGTCACCGGGCTCGACCAGGAAGCCGTTCGTGCCTTCCTCGATCAGCGACAGCATCCAGGGCAGGCGGGTCCCGACGAGGGGAGTGCCCACCGCCAGGTACTCCACACCCGTCACGGCTTGGGCCGCCCGCATCTCTCGTCGGGCCGGGAAGGGCAGGACCCCCACGGTCGTCCGGGCCATACATTCGAGGGTGCGCTCGGAAGGGAGCACTCCCCGGTAGCGGACGAGCCCGGGGTTGTCCCGATCGAACCGGTCGAGCCAGGCCCGATCGTGATGCTGGAGATGGCCGACGAGCTCGATCTCGATAGGCACGCCCCGCTGCCGCAGGATGCGTCCCGCCTCCAGCAGGGTGTCGACGCCCCGGAGGGGGCTCACGAAGCCGACGAACAATGCCCGCGGCCCGAAGTCGCGAGGAACGCGCTCGCGCCCCTCAGCGACGGCGCGGACGTCGATCGCCTGGTGCAGAGGCACGATCTTCTGCGGGTCGGCGCCGTACGACCGTGTCAGCATGGCCGGCAGCCCGTCGTCGAGACGCGTGCCGATCGCGCACACCACGTCCGCTCGGGGGACGAGGAGCCGCAACAGGGCGTCGCGGGCTCTCAGCGCCGTCGACTTGACGGGCTGACCGCGCTCCACCGCGTTGGCCAGCTCCATGGCAGGGTCGTCCACCGCATCCAGCACCCACCGGGTGCCACGAGACCGGAGGGCCCAGCCGACGAGGGCCGACGAGTCCTGGAAGCAGTAGACCAGGCGATAGCGCCCGGGGTGGAGGAGAGCCCAGATCAGCGCTTCGAAGGTGAAGAGCGACAGCTTCAGGGTCGTGTTGCCGACCCGGCTGCTGAGGGGGCACCCGATGACCCGAACGCTGGCCTTGACGTCGTCGGGGAAGGCGTCCGGATAGCAGGTCAGGACGTCGACCGGTCCCAACGTCGAGACGGCGCGCAGCCGCTGGTTCACCGTCATGTTCGGGAACCGGTGCTGCGCATGAGCGACGAAGAGCGTGGGGCCGGTCGCCTGCCGTGACACCGTCACCAGGTTGTGGCTCCTGAGGAAGCGCAGCCGATGCAACGCGGGGTATGCGAACGGAACGGCGACACCGAGCCGCCGGGCCAGGGGGGGCAGCACCGTCAGCGAACGAGCCTCGACCCGGCACCCGGGGAACAGGCGCCCGAGCTCCCCCCGGCTGATCGGCCGGGTGTGCCGGTTTGCGGGGTTGGGCAGGCGGAGGTCGTAGCTGAGCACCGTCCCGCCCGGGGCGAGGACCCGAAGGACCTCTTTGGCGACGGTCCGCCGCACCGCAGGGTCGAGGATGGAGCTGAACAGCGTGCCGGCGAGGACGACCTCGAAGCACCCGTCGGGGAACGGCAGCTGATGGGCGCTGCCCACGAGGAGCTCGGCGTCGGGAACCCGGGCCCGCGCCTGCTCGATGCGGTCGGCCAGGACGTCGATGCCGTGAAGGCGGACACCCCGCCCGGCCCAGAGGCGACCGATGCGATGGAGATCGTCCCCCGCGCCGCACCCGACGTCGAGCACCGCGGGACGGTCGACCGCGGGCAGGCCCTCGAGGGCCCGGCGGAGGGCCGTCCACCGCTGGGCGGCGATGGCCCGGACGCCGGCGTTGGAGGCGGACCGCTTGGCCTGGGCCCGCGGATCGGTGTCGTACCGGCGATAGACGCGTTCGATGCGCTCGCGCTCCCCGGCCGCGCTCGGGGACGGGCCGGACCGGGCCCGGTCCACCGTCACCGCCAGCGCCTCGCGGAACCGGCGCGCGAACTCCTCGCGTCGCCAGTGGGCCTCGACGAACGCCCGTCCCGACCTACCCATGTCCGCGCGCCGGGCCGGATCCCGGGCGAGGGCGCCGAGGGCCGACGCCATCGCCTCGGCGTCGCCCGCGGCCACCACCACTCCGGCGTTCGCCTCGTGCAGGAGGTCGGCCGTGTCCCCGGGCCCGGTGGCGACGACCGGCCGGCCCGAACCGAGGTAGTCGAAGAGCTTGTTGCTGAGGACGTACGACGACCTGGCCATCGCTCTCAGCGGAAGGACGCAGATGTCAGAGGCCGCACAGAAGGCGGGCACCTCCCGCTTGGGCCGCGGATCGAGGAACTGGACCGCCAGGCCCTGCGCCTTCGCCTTCTCGCGGTAGACGGCCTTGTTCTCCCCCTCTCCCAGCACCGCCAACAGCAGCTCCGAAGCTTGCACCCGGGCCAGGGCGTCGAGAACCAGGCCGAGGTCGTAGGCCCGCCCGAGCCCGCCGGCGTAGAGCACGACGACCTTGCCCTCCCACCCGAGCTCCGACCGCAGCCGGCGAGGGTCGGGCGTGCGGTCGTCGTGGGCGATGTCGAGACCGTTGGGGACCAGCCAGAGCCGATCGGGCCCGACGCCGCGCTGCTCGAGCACGCGGCCCAGTCCGGGCGTGACCGCGACCACTCCGTCGGCGCGGCGGTGAAGGAACCGCTCGACCCCGCGGGCCACGGCGAGCACCGGCGCGGGGAGAAGGCGGAGCTCGGCGGCCGCATCCAGGGCCAGGTCCCGCTCGTCGAGCACGAACGGCACCCGCCGGGCCCGGGCCACCAGGTACGGCCCTATCGAGAGCAGGCTGGGTGTCTGGCCGGCCACCACCACGTCACAGGGTCCCGCCTGCCACGCCTGCTTCGTGGCTCCGAGGAGCTGGGCCAGGTAGTACCGGAGCCGGGAGGACACGCGGCCTCGATCGAGCGGCGGGGACGCCAGGGAGACGAGCCGGAGCCCGTCGGACAGGGGCGTCGTGCGACGCGTCGAGCCCGGGAACACGTAGTGGTCCCGCGGCGCGATGACCGTGACCTGGTCCCCCTGCTCGCAGAGATGGCGGGTCAGCTGCCAGGTCCGGAGGATCCCCGGCTCGTCGGGCGTGGAGAAGTGGTCGGAGACGAAGACGACTCTCAATGTCGGGAGTCCGGCGCCGGAGCGGGTCTAGCCCGTGGCCCCGGCCAGCTGGCGGTCGAGGAAGCCCACCGGCTCTCGACGACCGTCCCAGCGCACGTCGGGCATGAGCGCACCCTGGTTGGCCTGGATGCGGTCGCGGTACCGCAGGAGGTCCCGGAGCATGACCGCGATCTCGGCGTCGACGTCGTGGGTGGGTTCGTAGCCCAGGTCGAGCAGGTTGCGATTGTCGGGGGCGTAGTAGTGCTCCTGCTGCTCCTGCCGGGGGTTCTCCACGCCGCGGACCTGGACGTCGAGACCCAGCCCACTGGCCACCCGCCGCACCTTCTCGGCCAGCTCGGCGATGTCGTAGGTCTCCTCGAACTGGTTGAAGACGCGGTACTCCCCCGCCGCCGGCGGGCGTTCGAGGCCGATCGTCAGGCACTGCATCGAGTCGCGGAGAGGCAGGAACCCGCGCCGCTGGCCACCCGTCCCGTAAGGCGTCAGCGGATGGCCGATCACCGCCTGACAGGAGAACCGGTTGATGGCGGTGCCGAAGGCCTGGTCGAAGTCGAGACGGGTGAGCAGCCGCTCGTCGTCGCCCATGGCGTCGATCCGGGTACCGAAGACGACACCCTGCATGACGTCGGTCGCCCGGATGCCCCAGAGCTTGCAGGCGAACATGATGTTGTTCGAGCCGTGGACCTTGGACCAGTGGTACCAGCTGCCCGCCTGCCGCGGGAACGGCAGGCGGTCACGCCGGCCCCGGTACTCGATCTCGAAGAAGCCCTCGGGAATGTCGACGTTCGGCGTGCCGTACTCACCCATCGTGCCGAGCTTGAGGAGGTGCGTGTCGGGTCGCAGGTCCCGGATGGCGAACAGCAGGTTGAAGGTGGTGAGGATGTTGTTGACCTGGACGTACGTCGTGTGCTGGCGATCGATCATGGAGTACGGGGCCGAGGGGCACTCGCCCAGGTGCACCACCGCCTCCGGCTCGAACTCCCGGAAGATCTCCTCCACCAGGGCGTACTCCTGCAGGTCGCCCTCCCAGAAGATCGGCTTGTGGCCGTGGCGCGCCTCGAAGGCCGCCAACCGCTCCTGCATCCCTCGGATCGGCGTGGCGCTGGCCGAGCCCATCTCCCCGACCCACCGGCGGCGGGCGTAGTTGTCGGCCCCTGCCACCTCGTGGCCCCGGGAGGTCAGGTGCTGCGCCAACGACCAACCCAGGTAGCCGTCCATCCCCGCGATGAAGACCCGCATGCTGCTCTCCTCTCGTTGGAACGGACGGGAAGGCGGCGAACGGCCGCCTCGGTTCGTGCCGGTCCACGTCGGTTGGGCGTTTTGACTGGTGCAGACGATTAGCACAAATCGGACTTTCGGTGCAACACGCCCAAACGGTCAAGGAGCCACCCTGAGCTCGAAGGCGCGGTCCGCGGAGAGCGGGGCTCGGCTCCGGGCGGCGCCTCCCTGCACCCGGAGCCCGCTCGCCGAGGCGATCGCCTGACCGGGCACCTCGACGTGGACCTCGACGTCGTCGTCGGAGACGGTGGCCTGCCGGGCGACCTCGAGGCGGTACCGGGCTCCGGCGGGAACGTTGCCCCGGAGGCGCAGGCGGAGCGTGACCGACCGCTCGGAGGGCACGGTGAGATAGGCCGAGTAGACGTTGCGTTGGAGCTCCCGCGCCGACTCCATCAACAGCGGACGGTCGTCGATCAGCGCGCCCTCGAGGTCGAGGGGCGAGTACACGGAGAGGTAGAGGCGGTTGTCGCCCGGCTCGCCACCCGGGATCCCCGGGCCCAGGACGGGACCTGGGAGCCCGGCGGCGGGAGCGCGGTTGTGCAGGTGCACGACGGCCTCCGAGCGGACGGCGCCGGTCTCGGGGTCCACCGTCGCCCGGTAGCTGAGCGAGCGCTGCAGGAAGGGGTCGATCTTGTTGGCGCCCGCGTTCTGGGTCACCAGGGCGAGAAAGTCGCCGCGCACGGGAGGCATGGCCCCCGTCGCCCCCATCCGCTCGAAGAGGCGCTGCTCCTCGGATCGGCTGCTGAAGAGCATGAGATGGCGGCCGCGGACGGCCGGGGCGAGCGTCCGGACGACCCTCGCCGGAGCCGGGAGCGAGATGTCGGTGAGCCGACCGAAGACGGCCCGGGCCGCGGAGGCGAGGAAGTCGACCCGCTCCGCTCTGTCGAACCGTTCGTACTGCCGCCGCAGCAGGACGTCGACGGCGTTGGCGGAGCTCAACGGCTCGGGCCACTCGGGGACCCGCACCGGACCGGTGAGCTCCAGCAGGTCCTGCAGGGCGACGGGGTCGACGCTGATCACCCCGTCGACCGGCGCGCCGCCCGACTGGGGATACAGGCTCGTCACCACCTCGGCCACCGACGGGAAGTCCGGTGACATGGTGACGTTCTGCCAGGTGCGCTCGGGGGAGAAGCGCCCGTAGCGGGCGACGTACTCGGGCGGACCGGTGAGCCGGCGGGACGACGGGTCCCCGCCGGCGTTGAGGTCGCCGGTCCGGCCCACCCTGCCGAGCTGCAGCCGGCCCGAGGCGGCCTCGAGCTCGGCGAAGTTGGCGATCATCCCGCCGCTGCCCCGCAGCTCGGCCGGCGTCACGATGGCGACGAAGTAGCGGCGCGGACCTGAGGCACCGAAGAGCTCGGGCACCACCCGGGCGGCGAGGGCGGCCGCCTGGCCGTCGTCGAC
>DASZOE010000285.1:0-2728 GCA_035550945.1 Acidimicrobiales bacterium | reverse complement strand
CCGCCTGCACCCCCTCCGCCGGAGTCGGACCCCGCCGACCAGGACGATGATGACCACGAGGGCTTCGACGACGATGACGACGGTCCGGAAGGCGACGATTGAGCCGTGAGCGGGCGGTGGCGAGCGCGCCGCGTCGTCGGCGCCCGGCCTCGGCGCGGCTGCGCATCCTCGGCTGGATGACCCTCATGCTCTTGCTGGCCGGCGCCGCCGAGGTGCTGCTGCAGCGCCGGGTGCTGCTGGAACAGCTCGACGACGAGGTCGAGCGGACGTTGGTCCAGGAAGCCGAGGAGATGCGCGTCCTCGCAGTGGGCGTGGACCCCGACACCGGGCAGCCGTTCGCAGGCGATGTCGGCGCGATCTTTGACACGTTCCTGAGACGGCGAGGGAGCTCACGGAGACCGACCTGAGCCGGAGAATCGACGTCCCGGACACCGACGACGAGGTGGCGCAGCTGGCCAGGACCTTCAACGACATGCTCGATCGACTCGAGGCGGCGTTCCGCCGCCAGCGCGAGTTCCTCAACGACGTGGGTCACCAGCTGCGCACACCGATCACGATCATCCGCGGCAACCTCGAGCTGGAAGGCGACGACCCGGAAGAGCGCAAGCAGACTCGCGCCCTCGTCCTCGACGAGCTGGGCCGGATGGGCCGCATGGTGGAGGAATTGCTGGTGCTCGCGCGTTCGGAGGCGCCGGACTTCCTGTGTCGCGAGTCGGTCGACCTGGACTTGCTGACCGCGGAGCTGTTGGCGAAAGCGAGAACGCTGGGGGACCGGGACTGGAGGCTGGCGGGACTCGGGCACGGCGTCCTCACGGCCGACCGGCAGCGGCTGACGCAGGCGGTGATGAACCTCCTGGATAACGCGCTGCGCCACACCGCCCCGGGCTCGACGATCATCCTGGGCTCGGCGCTTGCCGACGGCGAGGCACGCCTGTGGGTGGCGGACGACGGTCCGGGTGTTGCGCCCGAGGATCAGGCGCGCACCTTCCAGCGCTCCGGCCGGGCGTTCAATCCCGGTGCGCGGGCAGGCAGCGCCGGGTTGGGGCTCGCGATCGTGAGGCGGTCGCCGAGGCGCACGGCGGTGGCGTCGAGCTCGACAGCCATCCGGGAACGGGTGCGACGTTCACCATCGTCATCCCAACGAGCGACTACCGGGAGGATCCATGCCGCGCATCCTGATCGCCGAGGACGAGCACCGCATCGCCGCCTTCCTGGAGCGGGGGCTGCGGGCAGCGGGATATGCGACGACGGTCGTCACGGACGGACGGGCCGTGGCCACGTGGGCGCGCGACACGGTCTTCGACCTGCTCCTCCTCGACCTCGGTCTGCCCGGCATGGACGGCCTCGAGGTCCTCGTCGAGCTGCGCCGCGGGGGGCAGCGTCTTCCGGTGATCGTCCTGACCGCCCGTGACGCCGTTCCCGACCGCGTTGCTGGCCTGGAGGGCGGCGCGGACGACTACGTCACCAGCCGTTCGCGTTCGACGAGTTGCTCGCCCGCATCCGGACGCGCCTGCGTGACGACCGTGGCGCGGAGACCATGCTCGTGCGTGCTGGCGATGTCGCTCTCGATTTACGCACTCGCCGCGCGATGGTCGGTGACCGCGTGATCGACCTGATCGCGCGCGAGTTCGGGCTGGCCGAGGTGTTCCTGACCCACGTCGGGCAGGTTCTCAGTCGCGAGGCTCAGCCGGGTCTGGGGTACGACCACGATCCCGGCTCCAACGTCGTCGAGGTCTACGTCGGCTACCTGCGCCGCAAGCTCGGCGACGCTCGCATCGAAACGGTGCGGGGGATGGGATACCGCTTCGGGCCGTAGGTCAGTGCGGACCCACACTCCCAAGGCCGTCCACCTCTGCGAAGCTGCTTCCGGCTGGGGCCCGGGAGGCGAGCGCTGTCGGCGTGGCCACTCGGGTGGTGCTACGAACCGGGCGGTCGCACGGTTGCAACCGATGAACCCGCAGGTCAACGCCCAACCGGTGGGGCGCGGCCTGGCGCCAGACGTCCACCTACGTCCGTTGCACCGATGACCAACTGCCCGAGTTGGTGTCAGAGCAGTTCCTGGAGCATGTTGTCGACGTGGTGGAACTGCCTGCCGGCCACTGCCCCCAGTGGAGCCAGCCTGACCTCGTTACAGGAGGGAGCCGCGTGAAGCAACGTGTCTCGCACAATGCCGTGCCACTGCCGCCGTCCATCCCCCAGCGCGACCTCCGACACGACGAGCGCTTCGACGTGGCCGAGGCGTTGGCGGTGCGCCGCGCAGGGCCGGTGCAGCCGGTCCGACCGCGCATCATCTCGTCGGCCCACGGCCCGATCCGCGAGCTCATGTTGTGGTATCCCCCGGCCACCCCTGGAGCCGCGGCGTTCCGCGAGGTCTACGCGGATCTGCTGCGCCAGCTGCCCACGCGGACGCGCGTGGTCCTGGTCGCACACCCCGAGTCGATCGCCGACGCCCAGGTGCTGGCAGACGAGCGCCCCTCGGGCGACGTCGACCTGGTGGAGGCACCGGACTGGCTGGCGTTCTCGGTGTGGGCGGAGGACGCCTGCGTGGTCGTGGAAGACACCGGAGCCGACCCGGTCGTGACCTATTTGATGGAGCCGATCGAATTCCCGCGCTACGGCGACGCGCTCATCGCCGAGACCGTGGCCCGTGCGACGCCACTGGAGACCGGACAGCTGCCGCTGATGTTTCAGGGCGGCAACGTGCTGATCGGCGACACGTTCGTGCTGG
>DASZOE010000284.1:0-2505 GCA_035550945.1 Acidimicrobiales bacterium | reverse complement strand
CCTGCAGGGGATGCTCGGCCCCGACGCGGTGGTGACGGCCGTCGTGGGCGGCGCCCGCAGTCCCGCCGAGCAGGCCGTCCTGGTGCCGTGGGGCGACGACCGCATCTCCAACGACCCGCCTGCGTGGCCCGAACGCAGTGGCTGCGAGCCCGCTCCCTGGCCCGGCGGCCTGCCCCCACCGGCGCCGGCCACCGTCCACGTCCGGCCCCTCGTCGCCGAGGTGGTCGATCCCCAGGGCCGGCCCGTGGGGGTCACGGGCCGGGGCCGGCCCACGTCGGTGCCCGCCCAGCTGTCGGTAGGAGGCGGTCCGTGGGCGGAGCTGGTCGCCTGGGCCGGGCCCTGGCCGCTCGACGAGCGCTGGTGGGACCCCCGGGCCCACCGCCGCCGGGCCCGCTGGCAGGTGGTCACCGCCGCGGGTGCCTCCCACCTCCTCGCCCTCGAGGGCGGCCGCTGGTCGGTGGAGGCGACCTACGACTAGAGCGGCGCTACTCGACCAAGAAGGTGCCCTGCATCTGCGAGGGATGGACCGAGCACCAGAACTTATAGGTGCCCGCGGCCAGGCCCGGCACCTCGTAGGTGACGACCTTGGGGCCGGAGAAGACCTCGCCCGAGAACAGGTCACCGTCGCCGGCCTGGTTGCGGATGGCCAGGTTGTGCGGCACCACCTCCTTGTTGTCGAAGGTGATGCTGAGCTCCTGGTTGGCGGGGGCGGCCAGGCAGTCCTTGTCGAACGCGATGTCGCGTGCGGCGATGGCCAGGGTCGTGCCCCCGGGCGTGCAGATGGTCCCTGCCTGGTCGAGGGTGGGGTCGTCGGAGCCGCAGGCGACGAGGGCCAGCGCCACTGCGAGGGTGGCGAACGCCGCGGCGGACCACGACCGGTTCGACGTCATGGTGGCGGACGATAGCGCCCGGCCCGCGCACGCCGGGCCGTCTAGAGTGCGGCCGCCGAGTGCGGGCGAGGCAAAGGAGGCAGCATGCGCAGGCTGTTCGCGGTCGCGGTGGTGGGAGTGCTCCTGCTGGCGGGGTGCGGTGACGACGACGAGACCACCGAGACCGGTGGCGAGAGCACCGGGACCACTGCCATGGGCGACATGCCGGGCATGAGCGAGGAGGATCACGCCAAGATGGGCGACGCCAAGTGCGAGCCGTCGGGCACGGCGCTCTCGATCGTCGCCAGTGACACCAAGTTCGACAAGGACTGCCTCGCCGCGCCGGCCAACCAGGAGGTGACCATCTCCTACGAGAACAAGGACAGCCGGGGCCACAACCTCGTGGTCCTGAAGAGCCATACGTCCAGCGACGTGATCGCCCGGGCCGACATCTTCACCGGTCCGGACACGGTCACCCTGGACGTCCCCGCCCAGCCCGCCGGGACGTACGCCTTCCACTGCGAGGTACACCCCCAGGCGATGATGGGCACGTTCGTCGTGAAGTGACGCGCCGGGGCGCCCTTCGGGCGCTCCGAACGCACGTTCGATAGAGTCGTCGGCCCATGGGCCGGCCCGACCGAACCACCGCCTACGCCGAGCTCCACTGCCACTCGAACTTCAGCTTCCTCGACGGCGCCTCGCATCCCCAGGAGCTGGCCGAGGAGGCGGCCCGCCTGGGCCTCGACGCCCTGGCCCTCACCGACCACGACGGCCTCTACGGGGTCGTGCGCTTCGCCGAGGCGGCGTCGGCCCTGGGCCTGGCCACCGTCTTCGGCGCCGAGCTCACCCTCGGTCTCTAGCGGTTCCAGCCCGGCCGGCCCGACCCCGAGGGCCGCCACGTGGTGGTGCTGGCCCGCGATCCCGACGGCTACGCCCGCCTGTCCCGCGCCGTCTCCACGGCCCAACTGGCCGGGGGCGAGAAGGGCCTGCCCCGGACGTCGCTGGCCGAGCTGGCCGGGGCCCATGGCGGCCGGTGGCAGGTGCTCACGGGTTGCCGCAAGGGGACCGTGCCCGCCGCCCTGGTCGAGGCCGGGCCCGCGGCCGCGGCCCGGGAGCTGGCCCGCCTGACCGAGGC
This sequence comes from Acidimicrobiales bacterium, assembly GCA_035550945.1. Classification (GTDB taxonomy): domain Bacteria; phylum Actinomycetota; class Acidimicrobiia; order Acidimicrobiales; family AC-14; genus DASZOE01. The sequence goes on along the minus strand of DASZOE010000284.1, from coordinate 501 downwards.
CTTCGGGCGCGACGCGGTGGCCGTCGAGCTGTGGGACCACGGCGATCCTCTCGACTCGCCCCGCAACGACGCCCTGGTCGCCCTGGCGGCGCGAGCCGGAGTCGAGGTGGTGGCCACCAACAACGTCCACTACGCCACCCCGGGGCGCCGGCCCCTGGCCACCGCCCTGGCCGCGGTGCGGGCCCGCCGCTCCCTCGACGAGATCGACGGTTGGCTGCCGGCGGCGGCCACCGCCCACCTGCGCTCGGGCGCGGAGCAGGCCCGCCGCTTCGCCCGCTACCCCGGTGTGGTCGAGCGGGCGGCGGCGATCGGGCGGGAGTGCGCCTTCGACCTGCGCCTGGTCGCCCCCAACCTGCCCGACTACCCGGTGCCGCCCGGCTACACCGAGATGACGTGGCTGCGCGAGCTCACCCGCCGGGGCGCCGAGCGGCGCTACCCCGGCTGCGTGCCCGAACGCAGTGGCAGGCCCGGCAACGCGAAGGCCCTGGCCCAGATCTCGCA
>DASZOE010000283.1:0-6637 GCA_035550945.1 Acidimicrobiales bacterium | reverse complement strand
AGTCCGGGCTGACCCTCAGTCGGCGGCGGCGAGGCCCACCGGGCAGGACAGCCCCGTGCCGCCGATGCCGCAGTAGCCGGCCGGGTTCTTGGCGAGGTACTGCTGGTGGTAGCCCTCGGCGTAGTAGAAGGGCCCGGCGGGGGCGATCTCGGTGGTGACCTCGCCGAAGCCGGCGGCGGCCAGCCGGGGGGCGAAGGCCTCACGGGAGCGGGCGGCGGCGTCCCGCTGGGCGTCGGAGCTCCAGTAGACCGCCGAGCGGTACTGGGTGCCGACGTCGTTGCCCTGGCGCATCCCCTGGGTGGGGTCGTGGTTCTCCCAGAAGAGCTGCAGGAGGGCGTCGTAGCCCACCACCTGGGGCTCGAACACGACCAGCACGGCCTCCGTGTGGCCCGTGCCCCCGCTGCACACCTCCTCGTAGGTGGGGTTGGGCGTGATCCCGCCCGCGTAGCCCACGGCCGTCGTATACACGCCCTCGGTCTGCCAGAACACCCGCTCCGCCCCCCAGAAGCAGCCCATGCCGAACTGGGCCGTCTCGGTGCCGGCCGGGAACGGCGGCCGGAGGGGGTGGCCGTTCACGTAGTGGGCCTCGGGAACGGGAAGGGGGTCGGGCCGGCCGGGGAGGGCCTCCTCGGGAGTCGGCATCCGGTTCTTGCGGCTTGTGAAGAGCATCGCCCCCCAGGCTAGGTCCGGGGACCGGCTTTCGCCGGCCGCCGCCCGCGGTCCCGGCCGCTACGGGACGATCGTGATCGGGGTGCCGATCGGGAGCTCTCGGGAGAGCGCGGTGATGGCCTCGTTGCTCACCCGGATGCAGCCGTGGCTGACGTCGCCGCCCAGCGCGCCGGGCTGGTTCGTGCCGTGGAGGCCGACCTGGCCGGGGCCGCCGGCGAACTCGGTGTAGACGTCGGAGTAGGCCGACAGCCCGAAGGCCCACGGGCCGTAGGGGCCCCCGGGGTTTCCCGTGTCGAGGCGCTCGGTGAGGTAGAACTCCCCCGTCGGCGTGGGCGCTCTGGGCATGCCGACGGCGACCGTCTCCTCCCGGACGACGTCGGTGCCCTTCCACACGGTGAGGCGGTGGGCGGCGAGGCTCACCTCGATGCGCCAGTCGTGCTCGGCCAGCGTGACGTCGCCGGCCCGCAGCCACCCGGTGGAGCCGTTCGGCCTGGCCGGGAGGAACACGTGCAGCCAGTCGCCTTCGACGGCCCGGACGAGGAACACCCGCGGCTCGCCGTAGTCGTTCGGGTTCGAGAAGGACTTCGCCGGCGCCTCGGCGCCCGGGGCGTCGAAGACCGCCACCTGGTCGAGCCTCGCCGTGGCGACGAGTGCCTTTGGCGGTGGAGGAGGTGGAGGCGGGAGGGCCAGACCGGTGACGGGAACCGTCTGGGGGACGGTCGTCGGGCCCAGGATGCGGGTCGTGTCGGGGCCCGTGCGGGCACAGGCCACCGCCAGGAGGACCGTGGCCACCATGAGCGGCCATCCGCCACGCCTCATCGCGCCGAGGCTACCGCTCGCCTCGGGCCCACCGGACGGGCCCGGCCCCGCGGCCGTCAGAGCTGGGCGGCGGGCCCGCCCGCGGCGAGCGGGAACGGGGGGGGCTCCGCCACCAGCCACTCCTCGGCCCACGCCGAAGCGGCCTGCACGACCGACGCCAGGGCTTCGCCCTTGGGCGTCAACCAGTACTCGATCCGCACCGGCGTCCGGGGGAGGACCCGGCGCTCGACGATCCCCTCGGCCTCCAGCTCCTTCAGACGTTCCGAGAGGAGCCGGTCCGAGAGGCCCGGGATGGTCGTGCGGATCTCGGTGAAACGGGTATCTCCACAGAGCAGGGCCCGGATGATGGCGCCCGTCCAACGCCGTCCGATGATCTCGATGGCCCGGTGGTAGAGGGGACAGAAGCCACTCATGGCCTCGACGGAGGCGCCGTCCTCCATGGGCCGACAGGTTACGCCTCTCCGGCCCCCTGGGTAGTTATGACCACGAAAGATGAGATGCTTACTATGAGTAACCACGGCGGCCAGCCGCTCCCGTGCTCACCGAGGAGGTCCTCATGACCCAGCACACTTCGACGCGCCCATCCCAGCAGCAGAGGACCCAGCCCGTAGCCGGGGTCTACGAGATCGACAAGTCCCACTCGATGGTGGAGTTCGTCAGCCGCCACCTGATGGTGACCAAGGTCCGCGGTCGGTTCTCGGAGTTCTCCGGCGCCATCACCGTCGGCCAGACGGCGGCGGAGTCGTCCGTCGAGGTGACCATCGACGCGGCCAGCATCGACACGCGGGACGAGAAGCGCGACGCCCATCTGCGCAGCGAGGACTTCCTGGACGTCGAGAACCACCCGACGCTCGAGTTCCGCAGCACCGACGTGGAGGTCGTCGACGACGAGCGCCTCCGCGTGACGGGCGACCTGACCATCCGAGGCGTCACCCGCCCGGTCACCCTCGACGCCACCTTCGACGGCGAGTTCTCCGACCCGTGGGGCGGCCAGCGCATCGGCTTCAGCGCCTCGACGGAGATCGACCGCGAGGACTGGGGACTCACCTGGAACGTCGCCCTCGAGACCGGCGGCGTGCTCGTGGCCCGCAAGGCCCGGCTCGAGCTGACGGTGTCCGCCGTCCGCAAGTAGGACCCGAGCAGAAGCGAGGGCACGGCCTCGCCGTGCCGTCGCTCCGCGTCAGCCGCCCTGCCGGGGCTTGGCCAGGAGGTCGCCGAGGGCGGCGTCGACCGCCGGGTGGCGGAAGGAGTAGCCCGATGCGGTGAGGACGGCAGGGAGCACCCGGTGGCTCGTGAGCAGCATCTCGGCGACCATCTCCCGGCCGAACAGCACCCAGAGGGCGACCGTCGGCGTGGGCAGGACGGTCGGGCGCCGGAGGGCGCGGCCCAGGGCGCGGGTGAACTGGGCGTTGGTGACGGGCCCCGGGGCGGTGAGGTTCACCGGGCCCTCGATGTCGGCGTTGCCGAGGATGTGGCGGATGGCCCCGACTTCGTCTCCGATGGAGATCCACGAGAACCACTGCTCCCCCGAGCCCAGGCGCCCGCCGACTCCGGCCCGGAACGGCAGCAGCTGGCGCCGCAGAGCGCCGCCCTCGGTGCTCAGCACGACGCCACTGCGGAAGGTGGCGACCCGGATGCCCGCCTGGCGCGCCGGAGCCGTCGCCGCCTCCCACTCCCGCACGACGTCGGCGAGGAAACCCGTTCCAGGCCCGCTCTCCTCGGTCAGCTCCTCGTCGCCCCGGTTGCCGTAGAACCCGACGGCCGACCCGGAGGCGAGGACGGCCGGGGGCCGGTCGAGCGACGCCAGGGCCCGCGCCAGCAGGCCCGTCCCCTGCACGCGACTTTCCCTGATCGCCGCCTTGTGCCGTGCCGTCCAGCGCCGATCGCCGATGCCGGCGCCGGCCAGGTTCACGGCCGCGTCGTGGCCTTCGAGGGCGGCGGAGTCGATCGCGCCCCGGGCCGGGTCCCACCGGATCTCGTGATCGCTGGCCGGCGGGCGGCGCACCAGCCGGGTGACGTGATGGCCGTCGGCCTCCAGCGCCCGGGTCAGGGCCGAGCCGACCAGACCGCTCGACCCGGTGAGGAGGACCCGCACGGGCGGGCCGCCGCGCTGGTCTTCGGTCAGGCGGCAGCCACCTGGCGGCTGCGCTCGATGACGTGGTCGATGATGCCGTAGTCGCGCGCCTCGGTGGCGGTGAACCAGCGGTCGCGGTCGAAGTCGGTCTCGATCTGCTCCACCGTCTGCCCGGTGTGCTCGGCGATGCGCTCGGCCATGATCCGCTTGGTGTAGACGATCTGCTCGGCGTGGATGGCGATGTCGACCGCCGCGCCCTGCATCTGGGCCGACGGCTGGTGCATGAGCACACGCGAGTGGGGCAGCGAGTAACGCTTGCCGGCGGTCCCGGCGCACAGGAGGAACTGGCCCATGGACGCCGCCAGCCCGAGGCAGATCGTGCCTACGTCGCAGCTGACGTACTGCATGGTGTCGTAGATGGCCATGCCCGCCGACACCGACCCCCCGGGGGAGTTGATGTAGAGGTAGATGTCGCGGTCGGGGTCCTCGGACTGGAGCAGGAGGAGCTGGGCGCAGATCAAGTTCGAGGCGCTGTCGTCGACCTGGGTACCCAGGAAGACGATGCGCTCCTTGAGAAGGCGGGCGTACACGTCGTTGGCCCGGTCACCCGAGGTCATCTGGGAGGTGATGGCCGGAGCCACGAGGTCAGGGGTCATGGTCCGAGGGTAGCGGCCCGACCGCCGGTCGGTGGCGGGCCTACGCTCGTGCGTCGAGCATCCGACGAGAGGGGCATGGGATGGCAGTGGGACTGGTCATGCAGTTCGCCACCGGCGGTCAGGCCGAGTACGACGCGGTGATGACGCACCTGGGACTGGGCACGCCGGCCGTGCAGGAGACCCAGCCGTGGCCCGAAGGCATCATCAGCCACGCGGCCGGGGCGACCGACGGCGGCTGGTGCGTGGTCGACGTGTGGCACTCGCAGGAGCACTTCGACCGCTTCTTCGCCGGACGGCTGGGCCCGGCCATCGAAGCGGTGGGCACGATCCCGCCGCCCACCGTCACCGCCTTCACCGTCTACAACACCCATGCCGGCTCCTAGCAGCTCCCATGCCGCAGGCCGAGGGCGGCGCCAAGAGCTACGACTTCGACTCCGTGCCCGTGGGTCTCAGGGGAACGACGGCTTGCCCGTCGTGTAGAGCCACCGCTGGAAGAGGTCGTCGAGCTGGCGGCCGGACTGCCGCTCGGCGAGCTCGACGAACTGCTGGGTGGTCACGGTGCCGTGACGGTTGTCGGCGGCCCACGCCTGCAGGATGGAGAAGAAGATCCGGTTCCCCACGGTCCTCCGGAGGGCCTGGAGCGTCATGGCGCCCCGGTGGTACACGGCGGGATGGAAGAGGGCCACCGGCCCGGGGTCTCCGGGGGGCACCAGCCAGAAGGCGTTGCCGGCGGGGCGGGCCCCGTACTCCTGGTCGAAGCGGGCCTGGGCGGTGGCGCCCCCGTTCCGCTCGATCCACAGCCATTCGGCATAGGTGGCGAACCCCTCGTTCAGCCACACGTCCCGCCACGACGCGGGCGTCACCGAGTCGCCGTACCACTGGTGGGCGAGCTCGTGGACCACCAGGTCGAGGAACGGGGGGACGGGGTAAAGGGGCTTGGTCTGGGTCTCGAGGGCGTAGCCGACGAAAGAAGCGTTGTCGACGATGCCGCCGGTGACGGAGAACGGATACGGACCGAAGACGGCGCTCAACGAGGAAACGATCTCCGGCGTGCGGTGCACGGAGTTGGTCGGCCCGGTGTTGGTGGTCGGGTCGATGGCGATGTAGTTCGCACCGGTCGGGGTTGTCGTCCGGGTGAGGTTGAAGCGCCCGATGGTGGCGGTGGCCAGGTAGTTGACCATGGGCTCCGGTGAGGACCAGACGAAGGTGGTCTGCCCACCGGCGCTGGTCTGGGAGACCAGATCGCCGTTGGCCACCGCCGTCGTGCCGTCGGGAACGGTGACGCGGAAGGTGTGCTCGGCTTTGTCCCGCAGGTCGTGGTTGCCCGGGAACCACGTCATAGCCCCTTGCGGCGCGCCGGCCACGTAGGCGCCGTCGCTGGTCACGATCCACCCCTCGATGGAGTTGTCGGGGTCGACGACGTGTGTGGGGTTGCCGTCGTAGGTCACGGCCACGCTGAAGAGCTGGCCGGCAGGGAGACCGGCCGGGGGTGTCACCGTCAGCTCCTGGCCCTGGTGGCTGAACGTGGCCCCGGCCCGGTTGACCCTGACCCCCCGCACCACGAGCCCGGTGAAGTCGAGGTTGAACCGGCTCAGGTTCTGGGTGGCGACGGCGGTGAAGAAGGTGGACCCCACCATGCGCCTGCTGCCCGGGTCATAGGAAAAGGTGATGTCGTAGTGGCGCACGTCGTAGCCGCCGTTGCCCTGCAGGGGGAAGTAGGGGTCGCCGCCGCCGCTGCTCCCGGGCGAGAAGGTCGTCTGGGCGACGGCCGGGAGCGGCGCGGTGAGAGCCCCCGTCACGGCGAGCACGGCGATCGGGACCCACAGCCATCTCCCCGCTCTGCGCATCCCGCCAGCTCCTTCCCGCCCCGGGCTCCCCGGCTCCCCGTTCGGGGCCAGCTTCTCACTCTCCACGGAACTTCGCGCCGGGGGGCTGCACAATGGAGGGTGCCAGGCTGCGGGCGTGGCGGAACGGCAGACGCGCCGGGTTTAGGTCCCGGTCCCGAGAGGGGTGTGGGTTCGACTCCCACCGCCCGCACGGCATCTGGCGGACAAACGTGCTGGTCAGCGAGTTGCGGCCGTGCGTGGAAGACTATGAAGTGATCGCCGTGGTCACGAATTGGTCACGAACGTCCGTCGACCAGCGCCGCCACGGCCGCCGCGGCGTCGGTGTCAGCCTTCGGCATCAGGGTGGCCGTACTTGTCATAGGTGAAGCTCACCGAGGCGTGGCCCAGGCGCTTCGAGATCACGAGCGCGTCCTGACCGGCGGCGATCAGGTGGGCGGCGTGGGTGTGGCGGAGGTCATGAACGAAGGCGCTTCACGCCGGCCGCCTTGATTCGATGCTCGAAGCGCTGGGCGATGGACTCCGGGTCGAGTGGCTCGCCCGCCGGCCCGCAGAAGACCAGGTCTCGCTGGCCC
>DASZOE010000282.1:0-1991 GCA_035550945.1 Acidimicrobiales bacterium | reverse complement strand
GTCGCCGCAGCCCCGGAGCTGGACTTCCTGGGCTGCCGGGTGCGCATCCTCGCCGACGGGGACGCCACCGGGGAGCGGTTCGGCCTCGTCGACTCCCTCGAGGCGCCGGCCGGCCACATGCCGCCGCTGCACGTCCACCATCACCGCGCTGGCCGCCGAGTACGGGATCGAGATCCTCGGCCCTCCGGGCACCCTCCCCTGATGCCGGGCCGGGCCCTCCTGGGATGGCGCGGCCGAGGGCGCCTACGCCTCCGCCGCCGCCACGTTCGCGCGGCCGGGCAGGGCCACGCGGCCGTTCGCGCCGACGTAGGGGGCCAGGCGCGCGTCGCCGGCCTCGCGCAGGGCGTCGCGCTGGTGGGGGGGGAGGGCGGCGACCGCGTCGCGCAGCGGCATGGCCATGTCGAGCATCTGGTCCCACCACGCGTCGAGGTCCGCGAAAGGGAAGCTGAGGTCGACCTGGTCGATCGCCACGTCGAGCAGGCCGGCGTCGAGCAGCAGCTCCTCGAGCCGGGCAGGATCGCTGAGCGAGAACTGGCCGGGCTCGCCCTCCCGGGGCGGGGAGATCGCCCCGAGGCGGATCAGCTCGTCGTCGGGGACGGCGGCCCACGGGTTCTCCTCCCGGGCGGTCCACGTGGCCAGCGCCAGGCGTCCGCCGGGGCGCAGCACGCGGCGCACCTCCCGGGCGCAGGCGGCGGGGTCGGCCAGCAGCATGATCCCGAAACGGCACAGCACCGCGTCGACGTCGGCGGCGGGCAGGTCGATCCACTCGGCGTCCATCGCGCGGAACTCCACGTTGTCCAGCCCCAGCTCGCCGGCGCGCGGGCGGGCGGCGTCGAGCATGCCCTCGGCGACGTCGGTGACGATCAGCGCGCCCCCGGGCCGGATCCGCTCGGCTGCCATGAGCCCGGTGTCGGCCGTGCCGGCGGCCAGCTCGAGCACCCGGTGGCCGGGCCGGGGATCGACCGCCTCGACCATCCATGTCGACACGGGAGTCGCCGCGGCGTGGAAGGCGGCGCGGTGGGCGGCCCACCCCTCCGCCGCGCGCTGCCAACCCTCGGCGCTCTCGCGGCGGAAGGCAACGGGGTCGAAGCTCACCGGCGGAGGGTACGTCAGGCGCGCCCGCGGATCTCCAGCCCGGTCCTGGACCCGGTCACGAACACGTGCTTGTTGAGCACCGTGGGCAGGCCGCCGGCGAACCCGCCGGGCGTGTAGTACCAGCGGTCCAGCACATCCTTGCGGAAGGCGCTGAAGAGGGTGGGGTAGTAGAGGGGCAGCGCCGGCACGTCACCGGCGACCAGCCGCTGCATCCGGGCGACCAGCCTCATGCGCTCCTCCCGGTCGGCGGTCACGAGCTGTTGGCGGGCGAGGCGATCGAACTCCTCGTCGACGTAGCCCCGAGCGCCCTGGAGGCGCCCCTCGATGCGCGAGGAGTAGAAGGTGCGCAGGGTGTCGGGGTCCGCGCTCGGCGCCGTGCCGCCGGGTCCCGGGTAGAGGCTCACCGCCATCTCGTAGTCTCCGTCCTGCAGGCGGCCGAACAGTGTCGGCAGGTCGACGCTCAGCGGCTGCAGCTCGATGCCGACCTTCGCCAGCCCCCCGACCAGCAGATCGAGGAACGGCGGGACCGGCGAGTTGCCGACGAGGATGCGCAGGCTCAGCGGCTCGCCGTCGGGGCCGGAGCGCACCTCGTTCGGGGTTCGCCTCGGGTAGCCCGCCCGGTCGAGGAGGCGATTGGCCGCCTCCGGGTCGAACGCGTACTGCTCGACGTCGACGTGGAACGGGTGGTCGGGCGGCAGGAAGCCGGGGTTGCCCACCACGCCGTTGCCGGCCAGCAGGCGCCTGACGATCTCTGTGCGCTCGACGGGCGCACCGTGGAGGTCGAGCTCGAGCTGCCGGCGGTGACCTTCCTCGATTCCGTGGCCGGCGCCCTGCCGATCGTCCCCAAGCACATCTGGTCGGCGATCGACGACGCCCCGGGAGCCCAGGACACCGAT
>DASZOE010000281.1:0-4930 GCA_035550945.1 Acidimicrobiales bacterium | reverse complement strand
GGGCCGGGCTGGGCCCCTCCTCGTCCATCTCGAAGGCCATCCGGTCGACGAAGCACCAGTACCACTCCTCGCCCGGCTCGTAGGACTGGACGATGGGGTGCCCCACGGTGCGGAAGTGCTGGGTGGCGTGACGGTGGGGCGACGAGTCGCAGCAGCCCACGTGGCCGCACATCGCGCAGCGGCGGAGGTGGACCCACCGGCCGCCCGTGGCCAGGCAGCCCTCGCAGCCCTCGCTGGTCGGGTCCACCGCCAAGATGGTGTCGAGGTGGGTGCAGCTCTCGGCCATGTTCTCTCCCGTGTTCGGCGCGTTCGCCGGTCACGAACGCTACCCGGCGCTTCGCCGGACCTCGCCCCGGAAGAAGTCGGCGACCAGGTCGGAGGCGTGGACGTCGCGCGCCGTCGGCCCGATCTCGCGCCGGGGCAGGTATTGCAGGCCGCCCGGCCAGGTGTGCCCGCCGCCGTCCACGGTGACGAGCACGACCTCGGCTCCCTCGCCGTCGGGCTGCCAGCGGGTGAGCCGCACGCGGGTGTCGTCGTCGGGGTCGCGGTGGGGGAGCTCGGTCTCCGAGGCGGTGGGGGAGCAGCGGTTGACCTCCCGCCAGCGGGCGGCGGTCTCCTCCACTGACAGCACCCGGCCCCGGCGCTCGTCGCCCTGCACCGGCCCGCCCCCGTAGGGCACGACGGGGTCGTCGGTGCCGTGGACGATGAGCGCGGGCACGGGCCGAGACGGCCCGGGGTCGAGCAGGGGCTCGGGCATGGGCCCGCCCACCGAAGCGATGGCGGTCACCAGGTCGGGCCGCTCGACGGCGATGCGGTGGCAGAACATGCCCCCGTTGGAGAACCCGGTGACGTACACCCGCTCGGGGTCGGCACCGGCGGTCTGCACGAGGTGGTCGACGAGGCGGGCGAACCAGCCCACGTCGTCGACGCCCTCCCGGTGCTCGACGATGGCCGACGAGCCCCGGCCGTCGTTCCAGTGGCCCTCCACGCTCTCGGGGTAGGCCACGAGCCAGCCCTCCCGGTCGGCGCGGCGGTCGAGGTTCGTCAGCTTGCGCATGGCCCCGCCCGTGGCCGAGCCGCCGTGGAAGGCGACCACCAGCGGCGCCGCCCCCGCATCGCGGTCAGCGCCGGCGTGCAGCTGGTAGTTGCGGTCCTCGAGGTGCACCGCCCGCCGGCCCGCTACGCCTGGTCGGTGGCGGGCTCGAGCTCCAGGGCGCAGGAGTTGATGCAGTAGCGCTGGCCCGTGGGCCCGGGGCCGTCGGGGAAGACGTGGCCCAGGTGGGAGCCGCACCGCCGGCAGCGGACCTCAGTGCGCACCATCCCGTGGCTGGAGTCCCGCACCGTCTCCACCGCCTCGGCCACCGCCGGCTCGGTGAAGCTCGGCCAGCCCGTGCCCGATTCGAACTTCGTGTCGGAGGCGAACAGGGCGGTCCCGCACGCCGCGCAGCGGTACATGCCGTCGTCGTGGCAGTCCCAGTACTTGCCGGTGAAGGGCCGCTCCGTGCCCGCCCGGCGCAGCACCTGGTACTGCTCGGGCGTAAGTTCCTGGCGCCACTGGTCGTCCGTCTTCTCGATCCTGTCCACCTGTCCTCCTCGGCTCACCCTGGGCAACACCGCCCGCCCCGAGTTTGGTCCCGAGCTCGGTCTGGAGTGGTAACGACTGGGACATGGACGCCCGGCGCCTGGTGAAGGTGAGCAAGTGGCTGGCCCTCCACCTCCGGCACCGCCCCGAGCGCGTCGGCCTCACCCTGGACGGGGCCGGCTGGGCCGACGTCGACGAGCTGCTGGCCCGGGCCGCGGCCTCCAACTTCGCCCTCACCCGGGAGGAGCTGGTCGAGGTGGTGGCCACCAACGACAAGCGCCGCTACGAGCTCGACGCCGCCGGCGGGCGCATCCGGGCCGTGCAGGGCCACACCGTCGCCGTCGACCTCGGCCTGGTCCCCGTGCCCCCACCGGCGCTGCTCTACCACGGCACCACCGAGCGGTACGTCACGCCGATCCTCGCCGAGGGCCTGCACCCCATGGGCCGACACCACGTCCACCTGTCGCCCGACGTGGCCACCGCCCGCACCGTGGGGCGGCGCCGGGGCCCTCCGGTGGTGCTCGAGGTGGCGGCGGAGCGGATGGCGTCGGAGGGACGCCTCTTCTTCCGCTCCGCCAACGGCGTGTGGCTGTGCGACGAGGTCCCGGCCCGGTTCCTCCGCCGCCTCTGACGGGCGGGCCGGCCGAGCCTGGTCCAGCGATTCAGACGCTGGTCCGGGCCGGCACCTGCCCGTCCGGGCTGGCCGCGGGGGCAGCCGGCCGGTGCTCCTCGCCGGACCGCACGTGGGGCCCCTCGACGCCGATGTTGGGCAGCCACTGCAGCCAGCGGGGCAGGTACCAGTTGCGGTCGCCCAGGAGGCGCATGCTGGCCGGCACCAGCACGGTGCGGATGAGGGTGGCGTCGATGAGCACGGCCACGGCCAGCCCGAACCCCATCTGCTGGAACATCACGAGCCGGCCGGAGGCGAACCCGCCGAACACGGCCACCATGATCAGCGCTGCGCCGGTGATGATCCCTGCGGTGGTGCGCACGCCGTAGGCCACCGACTCGGTGTTGTCGCCGGTCAGGTCGTAGTGCTCCCGGATCCGGGACAGCAGGAACACGTGGTAGTCCATCGAGAGGCCGAAGAGCACCGAGAAGAGGAACAGGGGGAGCCAGGCCTCGATGGTGTCCACCTGCTGGAACCCGAGGATCCCGGCGCCGACACCCTTCTGGCTGACCAGGACGATGAGCCCGTAGGCCGCGCCCACCGACAGCAGGTTGAGCAGGATGGCCTTGACGGGGACCACGATCGACCGGAAGGCGACGGTGAGCAGCACGAAGGACAGGCCGAGCACGAACATGAAGACGATGGGCATGTAGCTCCGGGCCAGGTCGAAGAAGTCCTTGTTGAACGCCGTGACCCCGCCGACGTAGACCTCGGCCGGCGAGCCCTCGGGGAAGGCGGCTTCGACGTATTGCGACCGGATCCGGCTGATGGAGTCCGTCGCCTGCTTGCTGCTCGGGTCGCCGTTCATGGGGGCGGAGATGACGGCCAGGTCACCGGCGTCGTTGACCTCCAGCTGCGAGGGCCCGAAGAACGGGTCGCGGCCAAGCGCGTCCCGTAGGCGCTGGATGCCGGCCTCGACGGCAGGATCGGAGACGCGCCCGTCGACGGCGATCTCCACCGGCGTGCTGAGGCCCCCGGAGAAGTCGCGGGCAAGGGTGTCGAAGGCCTGCTTGGACTCGAAGCTGGCGGGCAGCGTGCTCACGCCCGAGAAGCCCGTGCGCATGTCGGTCCAGGAGTACGCGGCCCCCAGCAGGATGACCACGCCCACCACCAGGCTCATCACCGGCCGGTGCATGACGCCCCTGCTCACCCGGTCCCAGAACCCGCCGGGGCGGCCGGGCTCGACCTGGGCCCCCTTGCGCCGGATGGCGAGGCGGTTCACGCGGTCGCCGAGCAGCCCGAGGAAGGCGGGCAGCAGGGTGAGGGAGGCGAAGACGGCGATGAGGACGACGAAGATGGCGCCCGAGGCCAGGCTCCGGAAGATCGTGCTGGGGATGAGGATCATCCCCAGCAGGGCGAGGACGACGGTGAGGCCGCTGAACAGCACGGCCCGGCTGGCCGTGGCCCCGGCCGCCTCGACGGCTTCGAGCGTGTCGAGCCCGCGGTGACGCTCCTCGCGGTAGCGGGACACGACGAACAGGGAGTAGTCGATCCCCACCGCCAGGCCCATCATCGTGATCATGTTGGTGACGAAGAAGGAGAACTGGGTGATCTGACCCGCGACCGCGACCACGGCGATGGCCATGGTGATGGCGGCGACGGCGATGGCGATGGGCAGCAGGGCGGCGACCAGCGCGCCGAAGACGACAACGAGGATGACGAGGGCGGCGAGGACGCCGATCGACTCGCCGCTGCGGAGGTCCTCCTCGGCCACCTTGTTCAGGTCCTCGTTCAAGGCGGCGGTGCCGTAGAGCTGGGTGCGGAAGCCCGGGGCCTGGTTCTCCTCGATGACCCCCCGCAGCTCGGGGGCGTCGTCGACCGCGTCCTGGATGTCGGCGGTGAGCAGGGTGGGCAGGATGGTGGTGCGCCGGTCCTCGGACACGAGGCTGGCGTCCTCGGCGTCGTAGAACGTCTGCACGCCCTGGACGACCTCGGGGCCGAGGGCCTCGATGGCGGACCGCAGGCGCTCGACGTAGGCCCGGAAGGCGGGGCTGTCCACGGTCTGGCTGTCGGAGGAGACGATGTAGATCTCTCGGTCGCGCTCGGGCCCCCGGAGCCGGTCCTCGATGAGGTGCGCCGCCTCCTTGGCCTCGGGCGTGTTGGTGAAGTCGGCCTCGGTGGTGGTGGCGTCCTTCATGAAGGTGCCGATGAGGAGCCCGGAGACGACGATCCCGAGGATCCAGAGGCCGATGGTCCGCCCCGGGTGCCGGCTGCTCGCTCGGGCAAGAGACTGGGTGGAAAGTCGCACTGTTCGCCCCTCCCGCGTCTGGCCGCTCCGCCCTCCTGTGGGCCGTCTGGCGGCACTTGCCGGGGATCGTACGTTGTACGTACGATTCGTCAAGCAGGTTTTTTTCGGACCTGCGGAGAAAGGCTGAGGATGGTCACCACCGGTCGGGGCGGCTCGTTGCGGCGGCGCTCCCGCCGTCCCCTCGACCGCGGCACGATCCTCGCCGCCGCCGTCGGGTTGGTCGACCGCAGCGGGCTGGGGGCCCTCAACATGCGGGACCTGGCCTCCGAGCTGGGCGTGGGCACCATGTCGCTGTACCACCACGTGCCCAACAAGGAGGCCCTCCTCGACGGCGTGGTCGAGGTCCTGCTGGCCGACATCGAGCTGCCCGACCCCGCGTCGGGGACGTGGGACGAGCGGGCGTCGCGGATGGCCCGCTCCCTGCGGGCCG
>DASZOE010000280.1:0-5932 GCA_035550945.1 Acidimicrobiales bacterium | reverse complement strand
CTCTACGTGGCCCTCGACCGGCCGGGGTCCTGTCCCCACGGGTTCCCCATCCCCGCGCCCGAGGTGGGCGAGATCCCGGCCATGCCGGCCCTCTACGAGCTCGAGCCCGGCGACGTGGCCGTGGTCGCCGTCCCCGGCTCCACCGAGCCCGACCTGGTGCGGTTCCTCGAGACCCTCGGCCTGCGCCCGGGCGTGGTGGTGGAGGTCCGCGAGAAGCACCCCTTCGACGGCCCCATCGTCCTGCGGGTCGAGGGCCAGGAACGCACCGTCGGCGACCGCGTCGCCCGCCAGATCTACGTCAAACAGCCCTCGTCCCGACAGGAACAGGAGCAGCCCATATGACCCAGGTCTTCGCCGCCGAGGGTGGCTACCAGTCGTTCACCCTCGGAGGGGCGGAGTGGTTCTGGTTGTGCTTCTCGGCCGCCAGCGCCCTCCTGGCCCTCGTCGTCGGCTACGCCCTCATGCGCGGCGTCGTGGCCGCCGACCAGGGCACGCCCACCATGCGGGAGATCGCCACCGCCATCCAGGAGGGGGCCATGGCCTACCTCCGGCGCCAGTTCCGTACCATCGCCGTCATCGTCGTCCCTCTCGCCGTGCTCGTGTTCCTCACGTCCACGCGGGTCCTGAGGGATGACGGGGCGCAGGCCCTGAGCTTCGCCGAGTCGGGCACCTTCCGCACCCTGGCCTTCCTCGGCGGCTGCGTCATGTCCGGGCTCACCGGGTTCATCGGGATGAGCCTGGCCGTGCGGGGCAACGTCCGCACCGCGGCCGCGGCCCGCAGCGGCTCGCTGCCCGACGCCCTCAAGGTGGCCTTCCGCACCGGCGGCGTCGCCGGCATGTTCACGGTGGGGCTCGGTCTCCTCGGAGCGACACTCATCATCATGCTGTTCCAGAACACGGCCACCGCCATCCTCGTGGGCTTCGGCTTCGGCGGGTCCCTGCTGGCCCTGTTCATGCGGGTGGGCGGGGGCATCTTCACCAAGGCCGCCGACGTCGGCGCCGACCTGGTGGGCAAGATCGAGGCGGGCATCCCCGAGGACGACCCCCGGAACGCGGCCACCATCGCCGACAACGTGGGCGACAACGTGGGCGACTGCGCGGGGATGGCCGCCGACCTGTTCGAGTCCTACGAGGTCACCCTCGTGGCGTCGATCATCCTCGGCTTCGCCGCCTTCCAGTCCCTCTATCCGGACGACCCCGACAGGTGGGTGCTCGGGCTCATCTTCCCGGTGATCGCCCGGGCCATCGGGGTGCTGGCGTCGATCGTCGGCGTCTACATGGTGCGGGCCAAGCAGGGCGACAAGACGGCCATGGCCCCGATCAACCGGGGCTTCTTCTCGGCCGGCGTGCTGACCGTGGCCGGCACGTTCCTGGTGGCCCAGTTCTACGTCGGGAACCTGCGGGTGTTCTGGGCGGTCGTGGTTGGGCTGCTGCTGGCCCAGGTGGTGAGCCGCCTCACCGAGTACTTCACGTCGACGGAGACCGCCCCCGTCCGCGAGATCTCCGAGGCGGCCCGCACCGGACCGGCCACCACCGTGCTCTCCGGCATCAGCTCGGGCCTCGAGTCGACGGTGTGGGCGGTGGTGGCCATCGCCGCCGCACTGGGGGTGGCCATCGCCCTGGGTGAGGGCAACATCCAGTTCTCGTTCTACCTGGTAGCCCTGGCCGGCATGGGCATGCTGGCGACCACGGGCGTGGTCGTGTCGGAGGACACCTTCGGTCCGGTCGCCGACAACGCGGCCGGGATCGCGGAGATGTCGGGCGAGTTCGGGGGCGAGCCCGAGCGCATCATGGTCAGCCTCGACGCGGTGGGGAACACCACCAAGGCCATCACCAAGGGGTTCGCCATCGGCTCGGCGGTGATCGCCGCGGTTGCCCTGTTCGCGTCCTTCATCGAGACCATCGGCTCCGAGCTCGACCTGGGGAAGGTGGGCACGGCGCTGTTCCGCGACGTGGCCACCCAGATCAACGGCGCCGACCCCAAGACGTTCATCGGCCTTCTCATCGGGGGCGCGGTGCCCTTCCTGTTCTCGGCTCTGGCCATCCGGGCCGTGGGCCGCACGGCGGGGACGGTCGTGCAGGAGGTGCGCCGCCAGTTCCGCGACCACCCGGGGATCATGGACGGCACCGAGCGTCCCGAGTACGGGCGGGTGATCGACATCTGCACGGCAGCGTCCCTGCGGGAGCTGGCCACCCCGGCCCTGCTGGCCGTGCTCACCCCCGTGATCATCGGCTTCGGCATCAACTACCTGGCCCTTGGCGCCTTCCTCGCCGGCGTGATCCTCACCGGCCAGCTCATGGCCGTGTTCCTCTCCAACTCGGGCGGTGCATGGGACAACGCCAAGAAGTACATCGAGGACGGCCACGAGGGGGGCAAGGGCTCGGAGGCCCACAAGGCGGCGGTGATCGGGGACACCGTCGGCGACCCGTTCAAGGACACCGCCGGCCCCGCCCTCAACCCGCTGATCAAGGTCATGAACCTGGTCTCGCTCCTCATGCTGCCGGCGGTGATCAACCTGGCCGACAACGACGCCGCCCGCTTCTCGATCGCCGGCGCGGCGCTGGTCGTGCTGGTCGCCGCCATCGCGTTCTCCAAACGCAAGACGCTGGCCATGGACACCGAGGAGCCGGGCCCCGAGCAGAAGGCCCTCGAGGCCGTCGGCGAGCCTTAGCCCTCTCTGCCAGTTCGTGGGACGGGACGGAACGGGAACCACACCACCACGGCCAGGTCCCACAGGGCGTGGCAGACGACGGGGGCGACGACGGTCCCCCGCCACCCGAACAGGGCCGACCAGGCGGCCCCACCCACGGCGGCGGCGAGGACGAGCGCGGCCTTGCGCTCCCAGAGGTGGACGGCTGCGTAGCCGACCAGGGCGACGAGGACGCCGGCCCGGGCCTGTACGAATCCCCGCCAGAACATCTCCTCGCTGGCGCCGACGACCACGAGCACGACGGGGACGAGGCGGGGACGGGAGGCGCGGCTCACCGCATAGAGCTGGCCGACGTCGGCGGCCACGGCCGGGAGCAGCCGGCGGAGCACGCGGTCGCCGAGCCAGAACACGCCGTACAGGCCGGCGGCGGTGGCCACCCCCACGACCGCGTCGACGACCGCCGGTTCCCAGAGGTCGTCGAGGCGGTGGCGCTGGGCCACCGCCCCGTAGACGCCGATGACCAGTCCGGCGGGGAGGGCCCGCTCCCAGAACCGGTCGTCCCCCGGGAGGAACAGCACTGCCCACGCCAGCGCGGCCACTGCCAGGCCGGCGACGAGGACCGCGCTCACCCGAGGGCGGCCGAGCCGGATGGGGTAGGTCTGCCCCCGTGAGGATCCTGGTGACGGGCGCCACCGGATTCGTCGGCCGGGCGCTCACGGCGGCGCTGGAGGAGGCCGGTCACGAGGTCGTGGCGGGGACACGACGGCCCGAGCGCTACGGGGGCACGGGGGCGCCCGTCGCCCTCGACGTCGGTGACCGGGCCAGCGTGGAGGCCGCACTGGACGGCTGTGACGCCGCCTACTACCTGGTGCACTCCATGGAGGGCCCCGACTTCGCGGCGCGCGACAGGGCCGCGGCGACGGCGTTCGCCGAGGCCGCCGCGTCCGCCGGGCTGCGGGTCGTCTACCTCGGCGGGCTGGGCCCGGAGGACAATCCCTCGGCCCACCTGCGGTCGCGGCACGAGGTCGGTCGCGTCCTCCGGGAGCGGGCGGACGCGGTCGAGCTCCGGGCCGCCATGGTCATCGGCAAGGGCGGGGCCAGCTTCGAGATCATGCGCCAGCTGGTCGAGCGCCTGCCCGTGATGGTCTGCCCCCGGTGGGTGACCACCCGTTCCCAGCCCACCGCCCTCGGCGACACGGTCCGCTACCTCGTCGCCGCCCTCGACATCCCCGCGGGCTGCTACGACGTCGGGGGTCCTGACATCCTCACCTACGAGGAGATGCTGCGCCGGTTCGCGATCCTCACCGGGCGGAAGCGGGTGATCCTCAAGGTGCCCGTCCTCACCCCGACCCTCTCGGCTCACTGGATCGGGTTGGTCACCGACCAGCCGGCGTCGATCGGCCGTCCCCTGGCCGAGGGCTTGGCGGCCGAGCTGGTCGCCGACGACGAGCGCATCCGCTCATTGGTCCCCTTCGAGCTGATGGGCTTCGACGAGGCGGTCCGCCGCGCCCTCTCGTCGTAGCTTCAGCATCTCCCGGGCCACGGGGATGAAGGACACGAAGATCACCACCGCGACCACGGGGAGCAGCCACTTCTCGCCCTCGGGCACGGCCTGTCCGAGGCCCCAGCCGAGCAGCACCACGCCCGAGCCCCAGACGATCCCGCCGATCACGTTGCAGGTGACGAAGGTGCGGTAGGGCATCTCGACGACGCCGGCCAGCACGGGCGTGAACGTGCGGACGACGGGGATGAAGCGGGCGACGATGACCGTCCGGGCCCCGTAGCGGTTGAAGTAGCCCCGTGCCCGCTCGAGGTGGCGGCGCTTGAAGAAGCGGCTGTCGGGGCGGCGGAACAGGGCGGGCCCGACGCGGTTCCCGAAGACGTACCCGACCTGGTCGCCGGCGATGGCGGCCAGGGGGCAGCCGATGGCGAGGGCGGCCAGGTTGAGGTGCCCCTGGGAGGCCAGCAGCCCGGCGGTGAAGAGCAGCGAGTCGCCCGGGAGGAAGAAGCCGGCGAGGATCCCGGACTCGGCGAAGACGATGACGAGGATGCCGATGGTGCCGAACGCTTCGATCAGGGGCCGCGGGTCCATTCGGGGCACCCTAGCGATCCTCGTGGCCCCCGATCCCCGACCGGGGGTTTGACATCGGCGCGCCGACCTGCCAAACCTCGGGACTCGTGGCCAAACCCCTCGTCATCGTGGAGTCGCCCGCCAAGGCTCGCACCATCGCGCGCATGCTCGGCCGCGACTTCATCGTCGAGTCGTCGATCGGCCACATCCGTGACCTGCCCCGAGGGGCGGCCGACGTCCCGCCCGCGTACAAGGGTGAGCCGTGGGCCCGGCTCGGCGTCGACGTCGACGGCGGCTTCAAGCCCCTCTACGTGGTCGCCAAGGAGAAGAAGCCCGTCGTCACCAAGCTCAAGCAGCTGCTCAAGGAGGCCGACGAGCTCTACCTCGCCACCGACGAGGACCGCGAGGGCGAGTCCATCGCCTGGCACCTGCTCGAGGTGCTGTCGCCGCCCGCCCGCATCCCGGTGAAGCGCATGGTCTTCCACGAGATCACCCCCACCGCCATCCGTCAGGCCGTGGAGCGCACGCGCGACCTCGATCGGCGGCTGGTCGACGCCCAGGAGGCGCGCCGCATCCTCGACCGCCTCTACGGCTACGAGGTGTCGCCCGTCCTGTGGAAGAAGGTCCTGCCCAAGCTTTCGGCCGGGCGGGTCCAGAGCGTGGCCACCCGCATCCTCGTCGAGCGGGAGCGGGCCCGCATGCGGTTCCGCCCCGCGTCCTACTCCGACCTCGAGGGCACCTTCGCCAAGGACGGCGAGCGCTTCGCAGCCACCCTCGCTTCCCTCGACGGCAGTCGCCTGGCCGCGGGCCGGGACTTCGGCGAAACCGGGGAGCTGGCCGAGGGGGCGCGCGTCGTCGTCCTCGACCCGGCAGCGGCCCGCGGCCTGGCCGAGCGCCTGGCCGACGCCGACTTCGCGGTGCGCTCCGTCGAGGAGAAGCCCTACACCCGCCGGCCGTACGCGCCCTTCATGACGTCGACCCTCCAGCAGGAGGCGGGGCGCAAGCTGCGCTTCTCCGCTCAGCGCACCATGTCCGTCGCCCAGCGCCTCTACGAGAACGGCTACATCACGTACATGCGGACGGACAGCACGGCGCTGTCGGAGCCGGCGGTGACCGCGGCCCGGGCCCAGGCGGCGCAGCTGTACGGCCCCCAGTACGTCCCCGCCGCGCCCCGCCGCTACGAGCGCAAGGTCAAGAACGCCCAGGAGGC
>DASZOE010000279.1:0-2274 GCA_035550945.1 Acidimicrobiales bacterium | reverse complement strand
GGTCCAGGAGTTGGAGGCGGAGATGGCCGACGGCCGCCGGCGGCGGCTGGTGAAGCTCGGGTTCCCGCCCGAGGAAGCCGCTGAGCTCGCGGCGCTGCATACGCGGAGCTTCATGTAGCTACTCGCCGCTCCGCCTCCCTTCCGGCCACCCGGCCGGCTCCGCTGTCCGCCGCCGGCAGATCTCGGCTGCGACTCGCGCTACTGCCTCACCAGCGGAAGGCTCAGGAGGTTCTCGGCAACCTGGTCGACGGCGGCCACGACGGCGCCGTCGGTGTCGTACTCGAAGAGGGGGGTGCCGACGAGGTCGGCGTCGAGCACCGCGTCGCTCCAGGGGAGGTGGCCGTCGAGGTGGAGGCCGTGACGCTCGCAGAACTCGGCGATCGCCTCGATGTGGGCGGGCTGGCGCAGCTTGTTGGCGATGACGCCGACCCGGGAGATGGGCAGCTCGGCGGCCAGGGCGGCCATGCGCCGGGCCGTCTCGTAGGAGCGGTAGTACGGCTCGACGACGAGGAAGAGCACGTCGACATGGCGGGTGGTGCCTCGGCTGAGGTGCTCGGGCGAGGCCTCCAGGTCGAGGATCGTGACCGTCTCGGCGTCGGTGCCGACGTCGTTGAGCAGGCCGCTCACGACCGCGTGGGCGGTGCACAGGCACCCCTCGTCGGCGTGGGAGGGCATGGCCATCATCAGGACGTCGATGTCGCCCGGTGCCTTGGCCCCGTACTCCTTGATCACCGTCTCCACCGGGTCCTTCAACGCCGTCCCCCCCGTGAGGCGGCGGGAGATCAGGGTGGTGGGCAGGGGCTGGATGGCGCCCGCCTCCTCCCGGTCGACCCCGAGGGCGACGGCGACGTTGGGGTTGCTGTCACCGTCGATGACGATCACCCGCTTGCCCCGGCGGGCCATGAGCCGGGCCAGGGTGGCCGAGAACGTCGTCTTGCCCGCCCCTCCCTTGCCGGCCACGGCGACGCGGAGGGACGTGGGGGGCCTGGGCTCCGTTCCGTCCTCCATAGGGCCGTCCTCGATAGGGCCGTTCTGGATAGGGCCGTTCTGCATCGCGCTTCCGTTCTCGCTCATCGGCTCACGTGCAACCGGATCGGGCGGTGGGCGATTCCCTCCCCCGCGGCCTTCCCACCGTCAGCGCAGCGGTTCGGCGACGGGCACCGCGTCGGCCGTGGCGACCTCGGAGATGGCGTCGTAGCGGTCGAGGTAGGCGGTGAGGAACCGCCGCCCCTCGCGCAGGGCGCCGGCCCATGCGTGGAGCCACTCGAGGCCCTCCTCGGTGAGCCGGTAGCTGCGCCGGGCGGGGCCGGCCGAGGAGTGCTCCCACCAGGAGACGACCAAGCCGTCCTGCTCCATGACCCGAAGGGCCCGGTAGAGGCCGCCGGGGTCGACGTTGGCCAGGCCCAGGTCCTTTATCTGCTCGAGGAGGTCGTAACCGTGGGCGGGCGTCTCCGCGATGAGGAGGAGGAGGCTGGCCCGGAGGTAGTTCCGGGGCAGGCCGCCCTGGGCGTCGTCGAGGCTGCGGCTCTTCATCAGTTGGCGCGCTCCTGGGTGGCACCGAAGGCCGGGCCGCCCTCGGTGCAGTCGGTGTCTTCGGGGTCGGGCGGGAAGCAGTGGGGGCAGTCGGGCCCGCACTCGCCGTGGGTGCCGTGGGTGAGCTCCTCGAAGGACTCGGCGAACTCGATGCCGCCCTCCTGGCGCCCGAGCTCGGAGAGCCGGTAGCGGTCGCCGACCCGGTCGATCAGGCCCTCGGCGACGAGCTCGTCGAGGTACTGGATGCCCGTCTCGGCGTCGACGCCGAGGAACCGCTCGATGACGGCGACGTCGACCTCCTCGCCCAGGCCCTCGCCCCACAGCCAGAACATGACCTGGAGGATCTCGCTCCTCCAGAACATCGACTTGAGGGCTCCGCAGTGCGGCGCGTCGAGAATCTCGCTCATAGGAACCTCCCGGGACGGCGACTCGGTCGCCGCCCCATTCGTCCTGGCAACGTCTCCATTGTCCAACTACTTCGGCGTGTCGGCCACTTCCGGTTGCGGGCGCCTTTTCGGTGCCCGCCACCGACTCGGACCACCTGACGGCGGAGCCAGATAGGTGTAGTCTACATCTACTAGGCCCGAATCAAGGGGGTACTTCGCATCATGGCGAACCAAGGTCGTCGGTCCCGTTCCAGCAGCGGCCGCTCCAACACCACCAAGCAGGGGCGGGAGCAGTCGGGCGAGATGGTCAGCGGCCAGGGAGGTCCGTCCTTCACCCAGGGCGGGATCATGCCCG
>DASZOE010000278.1:0-2366 GCA_035550945.1 Acidimicrobiales bacterium | reverse complement strand
GAAGCGATGGCTGCCGGTAGGCGGGCAGCGTACGGGCCGTCGGGTTTCCCCGTTCGGCTTCGCCTCCACTCGCCGTGGTCGGGTTCCGCCAGTGGCCAGCCCCTCCCCTTCGAACCGTGCATGGGGTTCTTCCGCACACGGCTCACCGACACCGTTCACTGCGAGGCATGCACAGCCCCGGCCCCTGATGCTCGGAGGTACGATCCGCCGGTGGACGTCTACCTTCGCACCGAGCGGCTCGTCCTGCGGCGGTTCACGCTCGATGACCTCGACGCCGTCGAGGCGCTCGACGCCGACCCCGAGGTGATGCGCTACATCAACGGGGGACGGCCGACGCCGCGCGAGGAGCTGCGCGACGACTACCTGCCCGGCTGGCTGAGCTACTACGACCGCGGCGACGCGTGGGGTTTCTGGGCGGCGGTCGACCGGGTGAGCGGCGCATTCCTCGGCTGGTTCCACCTGCGGCCGGGATCCCATGATCCACCGGACGAGCCGGAGCTCGGCTACCGGTTCCGCCGGGAGGCGTGGGGCGCCGGTCTCGCCACCGAGGGCTCGCGGGCCCTCATCGACAAGGCGTTCGGTGAACTCGGTGCGCGCCGTGTCTACGCGACGACGATGGCGGTCAACACGGGATCGCGCCGGGTGATGGAGAAGGCCGGGATGCGCTTCGTCCGGCTGTTCCACGGGGAGTGGCCCGAACGGATCCCAGGCGACGAGCACGGCGACGTGGAGTACGCGATCACCCGTGTGGCGTGGGACGCCCACCGGGAGGCTACCGCCGGCTAAGTCGATTCAGGCCCCGCCTGCGTGCTGGCCAAAGAAGGCGTGCCGGTGGGCGTCAGCGACCTGTTCGGCAAGGCCGGGCTGGCGCTGCCGACGCCCCCTGGGCCAGGGCCTACCGGCTGCGGGTAAGCCCGGGCTCGGGCAGGTGACACAGTCGGCAGTGGATGTGCTGACCGAGCTCGCAGATGACGGGCCAGTTCTGGAGCTTGGGATCGGCACCGGCCGGCTCGCCTTGCCGCTGGCAGCCCGTGGGCTTGACGTGCACGGCATCGACGCCTCGACTGACATGGTCGCCACGCTGCGGAGCAAAACGGAAGGCGAAGCCATCTCCGTGGCTGTCGGGGACTTCGCCGAAGTGGGCGTTAGCTAGCCCATCTCCAAGCGAGAGGACTGCGCTCCACGATTCAGAGGGCCATCGCGTCTCAGCGCCGCATTTTTCTCGACTACCGAAGCAATATGGAGGGCCGCAAGGTTGACCCCATTGACTACCTCGGATGGAGGGATGACGAGTGACGACCGAGCACAAGAAACAGGCCAAGAAGGCTCGAAGCGTCGTCGACCTGCGCCAGGATATCCTCGTGACACTGTTTACTAATGAACAGGCCCGCGGGCGTGATGTAGAAACGCGTCGTGCGGGAGGACCGGACGATACGGCCGTTCGTCGGATCAGGGTCCTATGCGCCGTCCTGTCAACCGTGACGGCGATGACAATTGGGGTGCTGGCCCCAACAGCCTGGTCGATAGTGAAGACCTGCTGCGGGGGGAGCGTTCAGCCCGTCCTAGCCATCTTCTTCATCACCTGGGCCCTGCTCGCGGGTCTGGTCGCATGGCAGATCTCCATCGTCCTGCGATGAGCGTCAGGCCGGCCGCTCAAGTGGAGTCTCCGCCGGGCGCATTGACTCAGGTGCGTCCAGCAGCTCGGGCGCTGATCGACTGGAAGGAGGGTGGGCGGTGTAACGGAGCGAAGAGCTCACGGTAGCCAGCCGGTGGGCGTCGGTCCGGGGAGACGCCAGGGTCCCCGGTAGCGAGGCCCCAAGGTGGAGACACACGGCGGCTATGCCGCGGCCGGTGGGTACAGGCGCATCGTCGGTGACTGGTTGGGGTATTCGCCGCCCGGTGCCACTAGCCCTTTCCTTCCGCTTGAGCCTATGGCCAGGAACCATCCGTCGTTGTGAGCGAGTCTGTGGCGGTCCCGGCGTGACGCCCGCCGCGCATAACAGCGCCCTCGGGATCTCGCAGTAGCCGCCGTAACACTGGGCATCCTGGCCATCCGGTGCCAGCATCGGCGGGTGTCTTCGAGGCGTAGATGAAACACGCCCAGAGGTCGACGCCCTGCCGACCAGCTCGGCCGCGGAGGAGGTGAAACAGCCATACTCTCCCTGCGCGTCCGCTACGCTGCAGCAGTGGTCTGGTGACATGGGGCGCGATGACCTGCTGGCCGCGGGCGTGGTAGAGCCGCGTCCACTCGGATACGTGGTTGCGCATGGAGACGCGGGTGAGGATCGAACGAGCCGAGTTCCCCTCCGAGGGCGCGATGCTGCGTGGGCTGCTCCTCCGCCCGGACTCCCAAGCCACCCCTCCAG
>DASZOE010000277.1:0-1577 GCA_035550945.1 Acidimicrobiales bacterium | reverse complement strand
TGGTGGTGGTGGGTGAGGTCGTCGTCGTTGTCGTCCTCCTCGGTGACGTGGTCGCCGTCGTGGGCCTGGTCGTCGTCCTGGTGGTGGCGGCGACAGGGAGAGGTGGCGGCGCGGCGGGGAACGGGACCGGTTCGACGCCGGCCAGGGCGGCTCCCATGAACGCGGCCCAGATCTGGGCGGGCCAAGCGCCGCCGGTGACGGAGATGGGCGTGACAGGGGGCACCATCGGCGTGATTGCCTCGGGAAACCCGACCCAGACGGCGGTGGCCAGCCGCGGCGTGTAGCCGATGAACCACGCGTCGCCGTGGTTCTGCGTCGTTCCCGTCTTGCCGGCCACGGGGCGGTCGATGCGAGCCCGCCGTCCCGTTCCTCGCTCTACGACCCCCTGCAGGACGTGGTTGGCCCGGCGGGCGAGGTCGGGCGGCAGTCGCGGTTCCGGCCGGGGCTCGGCGCGGTACAGCACCTGACCGTCGCGGCCGGTAATCTCGGACACGAGGTACGGAGCGACGTGGGTGCCGTCCGCGGCCAAGGTGGCATAGGCCGACGCCATCTCCAGCGGGGTCACCTCGTTGGTTCCAAGCACCGCCGACGGTACGGGCGCCAGCTCGGAGGAGATCCCCATGCGGGCGGCGGTGTCGACCACCCGTTCCGGTCCGGTGCGGGTGACGAGGTGGGCGTAGGCGGTGTTGACCGATCGGCGGGTGGCCGCCGCCAGCGTCAGGGACCCATAGCCGCGGCGGGAGAAGTTGCGCACCGTCCAGGTGCCGTCGGGCTGAGGGATGCTCACACTGGCGGGCGCAGGGATCCGCTGTCGTCGCGACATGCCCTGGTCGAGGGCGGCCACGAGGGCGAAGGGCTTGAACGCCGAACCCGCCTGCCGCCTCGCCTGCGTGGCCAGGTTGAACCGAGAGCCGTCACCGCCTTCGAAGAAGCGCAGCCCCCCCACCAGCGCCCGCACGGCGCCGGTCGCCGGCTCGATCGCCACCACGGCCGCATCGGGACCGCCGTCGGGAAGCACCTGTGCGGCCGCGCCCTGGGCCTCGGCCTGGAGACGCGGGTCGAGCGTGGTGCTGATGGTGAGGCCACCACCGAACAGCAGCTTCCGACGCTCCTCCATGGTGGCGCCGAATCTGGCGTCGTCGAGGACGAAGCGCTTCACCTCCTCAACGAAGTGGGGTGCGGGGTAGACGCCTTCCTCGTCGCCGCGAAGCTCCAGGGGAGCGGCCGAAGCGGCGGCGGCCTCCTCGCTGGTGATCATCCCGAGCTGGACCATGCTCGTCAGCACCTGGCCCCGCCGTGCCTTGGCCCGTTCGGGATCGACGCGGGGGTCGTAGAGCTCGGGGCCACGCACGGCGCCAGCCAGGAAGGCGCTCTCGGCCAGATCCAGGTCGGCGGCCCGTTTGCCGAAGTAGCGGCGGGCAGCCGCCTCCACCCCGTAGGAGCCGTTGCCGAAATAGATCGTGTTGAGGTAGCGCTCGAGGATCTCCTCCTTGGAGAGCCGTTTCTCCAGTCGCATGGCCAGGACCGCTTCTTTGACCTTGCGGTCGACGCTCTTCTCCGGCGTCAACAATGAGTTC
>DASZOE010000276.1:0-3244 GCA_035550945.1 Acidimicrobiales bacterium | reverse complement strand
CAAGAAGATCGTCACCGCCGGGCTGACCTACTCGATCCGGCCCGAGGAGTTCGTGGTCGCCCAGTTGGCCTGCGGCGTGTTCGCCACGCTGGTGGGGATCGGCTGGATCGTCCTGGCCGGGCCGCAGCCGAAGTGGGCGGTCATCGCCATGATCCTCATGCCGGCCGTGGGCCTCCTGGCCCCGGCCTCCTGGCTCACGAGGAAGGTCACCGCCCGCAAGACGGCCATCCGCCGGGACCTCCCGGACACGCTCGACCTGCTGGCCATCTCGGTCGAGGCGGGGATGGGCTTCGAAGGGGCGCTGGACATCGTCTGCCAGCACTTCGACTCGCCCCTCGCCGAGGAGTTCTCCCGGACGTTGCGGGAGATGGAGCTGGGGCTCCCTCGCCGCGACGCCTTCCAGAACCTGAAGCGACGCACGGAGGTGCCAGAGCTATCGAACTTCGTACTCGCCCTCTTGCAAGCCGACGCGCTCGGCATACCCGTGGGTCGGGTGCTGCGGACCCAGGCGACGGAGATGCGGGCCAAGCGGCGTCAGTGGGCCCGGGAGAAGGCCGCCAAGCTGCCGGTCAAGATCCTGTTCCCGCTCGTGGGCTTCATCTTCCCGTCGATCCTGATCGTCGTCCTGGGCCCCGGCGCCGAAGGGATCTACAAGGCCCTTCAGTAGGGGGCCCTTCAGTAGGGGGCCCTTCAGTAGGGGGCCCTGCAGTAGGGGGCCCTGCAGGAGCGCCGGCAGGGACCGGGCCCCTCGGGCCCGGCTCCCCGCTCGTCGCGGCCGTGCGATGGGTGACCGTCGCCTTCGGGCTCGTCCTCACCGTCACCCGCGGGCCGGTCACGAGCCGCGACCTGGTCTGGGCCGCGGCGCTCCTGGGTCACGCCACCTGGCGGACGCTGCGGCCCACGGGCACGCCCCGGTGGTCGCCTTTGTCGTTGGTCTACCTCGAGCTCGGCCTCAGCCTGGGGGCGGTGTCCAGCACGGGTTCGTGGGCGTCCCCCTTCGTGTTCTGCCTCGTGTCGGCCCTCATCGCGGCCGGCTTCGAGGGTGGCTTCGCCCGGGCGATCCGGGCCGCGGTGGTGACGGTCGTGGCCGTGGGGCTCCCGTCCGTGGTGGTGGGGCCGCAGGGGCTGGCCCTCCAGGTGACCGGCCAGTGGGCGGTCGAGCTCCTGCTCGTCGCCGTGCTCGCCGGCTACGTCCGGCGCATGTTCGGGGAGGCCGAGAAGCGCCACTCCCTGGCCCTCGACCGTATGGACCGCCTCAGCGAGGCCAACGACCTGCTCGTGTCCCTCCACCGTGTGGCCCAGTCGCTGCCCGCCACCCTCAACCTCCAGGAGGTCGTCTCGTCGACGGTCGGTCGCCTGCACACCCTCGTCGACTGCGACGTCACCGCCGTGCTCGTCCGCGACGACGCGACCGCCCGCTGGAACGTCGCGGTGGGGACGGGCACCCGGCTGGAGGGGGCGCTGACCGACGAGCAGCTGCCCGCCCCGCTCCTAGCCGCGACCTCGAGCAGCGTGGCCTCCCTCGTGGTCGTCCTCGAGCCCGGCGAAGGCGTGGGCGTTGGCCTCCTCTCCCGGTCCGGCCTCTACGCGCCACTGCGGGCCCGAGGCAACCTGGTCGGACTGGTGGCCCTGGAGCACCACGAGCCCGGTCGCTACGGGCGACGGGAGCTGCGCCTGCTCGACGGCTTCCTCGGGACCGCCGCCCTCGCCATCGACAACGCCCGCTGGTTCGCCCGGCTCCGCACCATGGGTGCCGACGAGGAGCGCGTGCGCATCGCCCGGGACATGCACGACCGGGTCGGGCAGTCTCTGGCGGCGGTGGCCTTCAGGCTCGACCGGCTCACGACGCGGGCCCGAGGGCACGAGCTCGAGCCCGAGCTGGCCCAGCTGCGGACCGAGGTGCGCGGTGTGCTCGGCGACGTACGGGACACGCTCTCCGACCTGCGGACGGACGTCTCCGACGAGCAGGGTCTGGCCGAGACGCTCGACTCCTTCCTCGAGCGGGTGCGGGTCCGCAGCAAGCTCGAGGTCGAGTTCGCCCGCCGGGAGCGGGGCCGCCTGCCGCTGCTGCAGGAGCGGGAGCTGTGGCAGATCGCCCACGAGGCGGTGGTCAACGTCGAGCACCACGCCCGGGCCTCGCAGCTGACCGTGCGGTGGGAGTGCGACGGGCGCGACGCGCTCCTCGAGGTGGTCGACGACGGCCGGGGGTTCGTGCCCGGGCGGACCGGCCGCGAGGACTCCTACGGGATCACTGGGATGCGGGAGCGGGCCGACGCCATCGGCGCCACCCTCGAGATCCTCGCCGGGGCCGGGGGGACGACCGTGCGGTGCCGGGTGAAGGGAACGGAGGGATGACCGCCCCGCACGAGAGGTCGGGCGCCGCCACTCCCGATACCTCTGGTGTGAGCGACCCCGTGCGCCTGCTCCTGGTCGACGACCATCGCACGCTTCGAGACGGCCTCCGCCTGTCCATGGAGGAGGCCGGCTTCGTGGTCGCGGGCGAGGCGGGCGACGGCGAGGAGGCCGTGCGCCTGGCCGAGGCCCTGCGCCCGGACGTCGTCCTCATGGACGTCTCCATGCCTCTGCTCGACGGCATCGAAGCGACCCGCCTGGTGCACCAACGCGCCCCCGGCGCCCGGGTGGTGATGCTGACCATGCACGGCGAGAGCGACGTGATGGCGCGCGCCATCGCCGCCGGCGCGGTCGGGTACGTGGTCAAGGACTGCTCCATCGAGGAGGTGGCGTCGGCGGTGCGTCTGGCGGCCAGCGGCGACGGCGCCCTCTCGCCCCAGCTGGCCACGTCGATGCTCGCCGAGGTGCAGCGCGCCACCGGCGCCTCCTCGGGCGCGGCCGTGATCAGCCCCCGCGAGGAGGAGGTCCTCCAGCTGGTGGCCGACGGCCTCTCCCTGCCCGAGGTGGCCGCCCAGCTGTACATCAGCGTGAAGACGGTGAAGAACCACCTGGCGTCCATCTACTCCAAGCTCGACGCCCGCGACCGCACGCAGGCCGTCCTGCGGGCCGTGCGCATGGGCATCATCCGCCTGGACTGACCGCCGGACCTCTTTCGGGTTCAGTCGGCGCCGATCGCTGCCGATACCGGTCGTGAACGTCGTTGGATGCCCCGGTTCCCGGGCGCCCGGAAACCGAAGGGGAGACAACCTCTATGGATCTCATCGCCGTCGTCTGCATCGTCGCTCTGCAGTTCCTCGGCGGCAGCGCCTCGGACAAGTTCGCCAAGGTCGGC
>DASZOE010000275.1:0-2245 GCA_035550945.1 Acidimicrobiales bacterium | reverse complement strand
CTCCTGGATCGCCACCCCCACGAGGTGTCGGGCGGCCAGCGGCGCCGGGCCGCTCTGGCCATGGTGCTCGCCCTCGACCCGGCCCTCGTCGTCCTCGACGAGCCCACCGCCGGGCTCGACCCCGCGACGCGCCACGAGCTCGTCGGGCGCATCGCCGCCCTGGCCGAGGCCCGGGGCTTCGCCCTCGTCGTCATCTCCCACGACCTGCCCGACGCCGCCAGCATGGCCAGGCGCACGATCGTGCTGTACGCCGGGGAGGTCATGGAGGACGGGCCGACGACGCCGGTCGTCGCCGACCCCGCCCACCCGTACACCTGGGCGCTGGTCAACGCCTACCCGGTGATGACCACCACCAAGGACCTGCGCCCGATCCGCGGGCGCCCTCCCGATCCCCGCGCCGTCCCGCCGGGCTGCCCGTACAACCCTCGCTGCACCCAGGCCGAGACCGTCTGCGTCGAGAAGCGCCCCGAGCTCCTCCTCTCGAGGGAGCGGCTCGTGTTCTGCCACTTCGGCGGGCTCAAGACCCTCTTGTCGGCCCGCGACGTCTCCAAGTCCTTCGGCCGGGGCCGCCACGCGGTGCCGGCGCTCTCCGGCGTGTCGATCACCCTCCACGAGGGCGAGTCCCTCGGCATCGTCGGACCTTCGGGCAGCGGGAAGTCCACGCTCGCCCGGATCCTGTCCGCCCACCTCGCCCTCGACTCCGGCGACGTGCTGCTGGAGGGCGAGCCCCTGCCGATGTCGTGGCGGGGCGCCGACCGCCTGCGCCGCCGCCGCATCCAGCTCGTGATGCAGGATCCCACCGACGCCCTCTCGCCCCGCCTCACCGTCGAAGAGCTCGTCCGGGAGCCGCTCGACCTGCTGAAGAACGGCGACGGCGTCGACCGCCCCGCGGCGGTGGCCGCGGTCCTGGAGAGCGTGGGCCTGCCGAGCCGGGGCGCGTTCCTCCAAGCCCGGACGCACCAGCTGTCGGGAGGCCAGCTCCAGCGCATCGCCCTGGCCCGGGCCCTGATCGCCGAGCCCAAGCTGCTCGTGGCCGACGAGCCCACGGCCATGCTCGACGCCTCGGAGCAGGCCCGTCTGCTGGTCGTGCTCCGGGAGCGCCAGATCGAGATGGGGCTGGGGCTTCTCTTCATCTCCCACGACGTGGCCGTGGTGCGCAAGGTGACCGACCGCATGGTCGTGCTCGACCGCGGCCGGGTCGTCGAGGAGGGGCCGTCGGCGGTCGTGTCGACGGCGCCCCGGAGTGCCACCGCCCGCCTCCTCATCGAGGCGTCCTCGGCGTTCCCGGAGACGGTTCCCGGCGAGGGGCAAGGCTGAGACGGCGGTTGTCCGCAACCCGGGCCGTGTGCGAGGCTACGGCGCGAGACACCAGGTCGCCGTGGGTGCGGGACACGGATGCGAGGGGGCAGCTAATGGTGAGGCGGGATATTCGGCGGGTTCAGGGCATTCGACTGGCAATGGTGATCGCCGTCGCCACCGGCCTCTTCGCCGTCGTGGGCGGGCCGTCGTCGGCCGACGTGACCGCCGTGCGGGGCAGTGCCTTCGGGTTCCACGCGAGCGTCAGTCTCTTCGGCGGTCCTGCCAACGAGGTTGGGCCGACACCCACGGTCACGCTTCCCGCCGGCGGCTCAGCCACCCCGATCACCGCCACCGAGCCGTCGGGTATGGCCCAGTTCGGCCCCGCCGTGCTCTTCGAGTCCGGCGAGCTGACGGTGAGCACGCAGGGGACCACCGGCCCGGGCGGCTCGGTGACCAGCTCCGCCGACGTCACCGGCGTCGACACGGGCCCGGGCCCCTTCCTCTACGACGCCGTCCACAGCGAGTGCACGGCCAGCGAGACCGGCGTATCGGGCTCGACCACGATCACCGGTGGAGTCGTCGAGACGAGCTACGACCCGACCACTCAGGACCCTGTGACGACCCAGCCCGTGCCCGCCAACCCGGCGCCCGGCACCGAGATCAGCGGCACGCTCGACCACGTCGGCGACAGCTTCCGCATCGTGTTCAACGAGCAGATCACCAACCCCGACGGCTCGTTGACGGTCAACGGCGCCCATATTTACCTGCTGGGGCCGACCGCGGTGGGCGACCTCATCATCGCCCAGTCCGTCTGCGGGGTGACCGCCACCCAGACGACCACCACGCTTCCGGACGGGACCACGACGACGCTTCCGGACGGCGCCACGACGACGCTTCCGGACGGCGCCACGACCACCACCACCCCCGGCGCCACGACCACCACCAC
>DASZOE010000274.1:0-9078 GCA_035550945.1 Acidimicrobiales bacterium | reverse complement strand
CACCTAGGCGCCGGCGGCCACGCCGGCCAGCACCAGGAAGCCCGACAGCCCGGCCAGCATCCCGGTCCACATCCGTCTGCTCATCTTCGTCCTCCTCGTTCCACCTTGACGGGGTCAGGATCCCGTCCGGTTGTGAAGGTCTCGTGGAGGCGGTGCGGATCTTCGGCGACGCCGCGGTTGCATAACGATACAGAGCGTCGTATGGTGGGCGGATGCACCGAGTCGGCGTCGTCGGCGCCTCCGGCTACGCGGGCGCCGAGCTCCTGCGCCTCTGCGCGGGCCACCCCGCGTTCGAGGTGGCCTGGGCGACGGGGGACACGACGGCCGGTTCGGCGGTGGCCGCCATCTATCCCAGCCTGGCCCCGGCCTACGGGCCCATGGAGTTCAGCGGCTTCGACCCGGCGCGCGCAGCCGAGGTCGACCTGGTCTTCTGCGCCCTGCCCCACGGCCGGTCGCAGCGTCTGGTACCCGGCCTGCTCGAGGCCGGTTGTGCGGTCGTCGACCTGGCCGCCGACTTCCGGCTGGCCGATCCCGCCGCCTACGAGCGCTGGTACGGGGAGCCCCACGCCGCCCCCGAGCTCCTGGGCCGCTTCGCCTACGGGCTACCCGAGCGCAATCGCGAGGCGGTGGCCAAGGCCGATGCCGTCGCCGCCCCCGGCTGCTACCCGACGGCCGCCGCCCTGGCCCTGGCCCCCCTCGTCGCCGCCGGCGCGGTCGTGGCCGAGGGGATCGTCGTCGACGCGGCCAGCGGGGTGTCCGGCGCGGGCCGGTCGCTCAAGCACACGACCCACTTCAGCACCGCCAACGAGGACTTCGTCGCCTACGGGCTGCTCGACCATCGCCACACGCCGGAGATCGAGCAGGCCACCGGTGCCCGGGTTCTCTTCACGCCCCATCTGGCCCCGATGACCCGCGGCATCCTGGCCACCTGCTACGCCCGCCCCGCGGGGTCGACGTCGACGGACGAGCTCCTCGGCCTCCTCGCCGAGGCCTACGGCGACGAGCCCTTCGTCGTGGTCGGCACCGACCCGCCGTCGACCAAGGCCACGTGGGGGTCGAACGCCGCCCACCTCACCGTCCGCCACGACGAGCGCACCGGATGGGTGGTGGCCCTGGCCGCCATCGACAACCTGGTGAAGGGAGCGGCGGGCCAGGCCGTCCAGTGCGCCAACCTGGTGCTGGGGCTGGACGAGAGCACCGGGCTGTCGGCGATCGGGGTCTACCCCTGAGTGTCACCGCGGCCGCGGGGTTCGTGGCCGCCGGCGTGCACTGCGGGATCAAGGAGGACGCCGAGGCTCTGGACCTGGCCCTGGTGGCCACCGATCCCGTACACCCGGTCACGGCTGCGGGCGTCTTCACCTCCAACCGGGCCCCGGCCGCCCCCGTCCAGGTGACCCGCGCCCATCTGGCCGCGACCGGCAACCGGGCCGCGGCGGTGGTGCTGAACAGCGGGAACGCCAATGCCGCCACCGGCGGGGGCGGCCGCGGCGAGGCCGAGCGCACCTGCGCCCTGGTGGCCGAGGGCCTCGGGTGCGGGGCCGAGGAGGTCCTCGTGTGCTCGACGGGGCTGATCGGCATCCCCCTGCCCATGGACGTCGTCGCCGGCGGCATCGAACCCCTCGTGAGCAGCCGGGACGCGGGGACGGCCGCGGCCCGCGCCGCGGCCCAGGCGATCTGCACCACCGACACGGTCGTCAAGGAGGTGGTCGTCGAGGGCCCAGGCTTCACCGTCGGGGGCATGGCCAAGGGGGCGGCCATGCTCGCCCCCGACATGGCCACCATGCTGGCCGTGCTCACCACCGACGCCTTCGTGGACGCCGGCGATCTCCGGCGGGACCTGCAGGTCGCGGTCGACGGGTCGTTCAACGCCCTCTCCGTCGACGGCTGCACGTCGACCAACGACACCGTGCTCGTCCTGGCCAGCGGCCTGGCCCGGGGCCACGAGCCCACCGACCCCGTCGAGCTCGAGAGGGCCCTGGCCGCGGCGTGCCTCGACCTGGCCGCCCAGATGGCGGACGACGCCGAGGGCGCGACCAAGGTCGCCACCGTCCGCGTAGGCGGGGCCCGCTCGGTCGACGACGCCCGGCGGGCGGCCCGCAAGGTGGCCGAGAGCCAGCTCGTGAAGTGCTCGCTGTACGGCGCCGACCCGTACTGGGGGAGGATCGTGAGCGAGCTGGGCAGCTCGGGCGCGGCCTTCGATCCTGACCGGGTCACGGTGGCCTACGGGGGCGTCCTCGTGTGCGCCGGCGGCATCGCCGTCGTCCACGACCGGGCCGCGGTCGCGGCGCACTTGGCCCGCCCCGCCGTGGAGATCGCCATCGACCTGGGCCTGGGCGACGCCGAGGCGGCGATCCTCACCAACGACCTCACCCCCGGCTACATCGCCGAGAACATGAGGACCTCATGAGCCTCGCCGGGTCCGGGGATGGTGCACCAGTGAGCCTCGACGTCGACGTCGACGTCCGCCGGAAGGCGGCCGCGGGCAAGGCCGCCCTGCTGGCCGAGGCCCTGCCCTACATCCGCCGCTTCTGGAGCAAGGTGGTGGTGGTCAAGTACGGCGGCGCCGCCATGGAGGACCCGGCCCTCGCGTCCCTCTTCGCCCAGGACGTCGTCCTCATGCGCTCGGTGGGCATGCGGCCCGTGGTCGTCCACGGCGGGGGACCCCAGATCGGTCGGCTGATGGAGCGCCTGGGCAAGGTGCCCGAGTTCCGCGACGGCCTGCGGGTGACCGACGCGGAGACGCTGGAGATCGCCCGCATGGTGCTGGTGGGCAAGGTGAACCGCGACATCGTGGCCGCCATCAACGTCCACGACCCCCTGGCCGTGGGACTGTCGGGGGAGGACGCCGGCCTCATCACCGCCACCGCCCGCTCGCCCGACCTCGGCTTCGTGGGCGACGTCGTCACCGTGAACCCCGCGATCATCGAGCGCCTGCTGACCGAGGAGCTGATCCCCGTCGTGGCGACCATCGGCACCGATCCCGACGGCCAGGCCTACAACGTCAACGCCGATACCGCGGCGGCGGCCATCGCCGCCGCCCTGAAGGCCGAGAAGCTCGTGTACCTGACCGACGTCCCCGGGCTCCTTGCCGACGTGGAGGATCCGGGCAGCGTGGTCGTCACCGTCACCGTCGACGACCTCGAGGCCCTGCTCGAGTCGGGGAAGCTGTCGGGCGGGATGATCCCCAAGATCCGCTCCTGCGTCCGGGCGGTGAACGGGGGCGTCGGCCATGCCCACATCCTCGACGGGCGGGTGCCCCACGCCCTGCTCCTCGAGATCTTCACCCCGGAGGGCATCGGCACCATGGTCAACCCGGCCGAGCCGGAGGCGGCGCCGTGAGCGACCACCTGATGAACACGTACCCGGCCCCGCCGGTGACGTTCGTGCGGGGCGCGGGGAGCCACCTCTACGACGTCGACGGGCGGGCCTACCTCGACTTCGTCTCCGGCCTGGCCGTCACGTCCCTCGGCCACGCCCACCCCGCCGTCGCCGAGGCCGTGGCCGCCCAGGCCCGGACCCTCCTCCACGTGTCGAACCTGTACGGGACCACGGTCGGGCCCGAGGTGGCCGCCACCCTCGACCGGCTCGTCGGCGGCGGCGGCCGCGTCTTCTTCTGCAACTCGGGCGCCGAGGCCAACGAGTGCGCGATCAAGCTGGCCCGCAAGTGGGCGGGGCCCGGGCGCTACGGCGTGGTGAGCCTCTACGGCTCCTTCCACGGCCGCACCCTCGCCACTCTCCACGCCACCGGCCAGCCTCAGCGACACGAGGCCTTCCAGCCCCTCCCCGAGGGGTTCCGCCACGTGGCGTGGGGCGACCTGGACGCCCTCGACCGGGCCGTCGACCCGGCGGTGGTGGCGGCGGTCCTCCTCGCGACGGTGCAGGGGGAGGGGGGCGTCAAGCCCCTCCCGACCGGCTATCTCGCCGCCGCCCGCCGGCTGTGCGACGAGCGCCACGTCCTGCTCGTCGTCGACGAGGTGCAGACCGGCCTGGGCCGCACCGGGCGGTGGTTCGGCTTCCAGCACGACGGCGTCCGGCCCGACGTGGTCACCATGGCCAAGGCCCTCGGCAACGGCGTGCCCATCGGAGCCTGCTGGGCCCGCGAGGACGTGGCCGCCGCCTTCGTCCCCGGCGACCACGCCACGACCTTCGGCGGCCAGCCCCTCGCCGCGGCCGCGGCCCGGGCCACCCTCGCGGTCATGGAGGCGGAGGACGCGCCGGGGCGGGCGGCGAGGGCCGGCGCCCGACTGCGGGCCGCTCTCGAGGCCCTGCCCGAGGTCGACGAGGTCCGGGGGCAGGGCCTGCTCCTGGCCGCCGAGCTGCAGGGAGGCCGGCCGGCGCCGGCCGTGGCCTCGGCCGCCCTGGAGGCGGGGCTGCTGGTGAACCCGGTGGCCCCCACCGCCCTGCGCCTGGCTCCTTCCCTGCTCGTGACCGACGACGAGGTCGACGAAGCCGCCTCCGTCCTGGCCGGAGTGCTGGCCCGGACCCCGGTGGGGGTGGGCGGATGAAGGTGGGCGCATGAGGATGGCCGCATGAGGCACGTGCTCGACATGGACGACCTCAGCGCCCAGGAGCTGAGCGAGATCCTCGACCTGGCCGCCCGCCCCGATCCCGCGCCGGTGCTCGCCGGCCGGGCCGTCGCCATGGTTTTCCAGAAGCCCTCGCTGCGGACCCGGGTGTCCATGGAGCGGGCCACGGTGCAGCTCGGCGGCCACCCCGTCTCCGTGCGCGACGAGGAGGTCGGCCTCGACACCCGCGAGCCGGCCGAGGACGTGGCACGCGTCCTCTCCCAGTACGCGGCCGTCGTCGGAGCCCGGGTCTTCGCCCACGAGACGGTCGAGCGGCTCGCGGCGGGCGCCACCGTCCCGGTGGTGAACCTGCTCTCCGACGCCGCCCACCCCTGCGAGATCCTCGGCGACCTCTCCCTGCTCCGCCGGCGGTGGGGGCCGCTGGCCGGGCACACGGTGGCGTGGGTCGGCGACGGCAACAACGTGTGCCACTCGCTCCTCCTGGGGGCGGTGCTGTGCGGGCTGGAGGTGCGGGTCGCCTGTCCCCCCGGGCACGAGCCCTCGCCCGACGCCGTGGCCGACGCCGGCGCCCTGCTCACCGCCGACCCCGCCGAGGCGGTCGTCGGGGCCGAGGCGGTGTACACCGACGTCTGGACGTCGATGGGCCAGGAGGAAGAGGCCGGCGAGCGCCGGCGCGCCTTCGCCGGCTACACGGTCGACGAGGACCTCATGGCCCGGGCCGCCCCGGGCGCCCTCTTCCTGCACTGCCTGCCCGCCCACCGGGGCGAGGAGGTCTCGGCCGCGGTGATCGACGGGCCCCAGAGCGCGGTGTGGGAGCAGGCCGCCAGTCGCATGGACGCCCAGCGCGGTCTCCTGTGGTGGCTGGCCGAGCAGTGACGTCGGCGAGACGGATCGGTCGCCGGGCCGGCGGGGGTGGGGGTCCCCGCCGGCAGCGGCGCCCGTGGTGCGCAGGACCCGGGTGCCCGCCGCCGGAGGCATCGTGAGGCTGGCCAAGCCCCAGCGCCAGCACCGGCTGGCCCGGATCATCGAGCAGCACGCGGTCACCAGCCAGGCCCAGGTCGTCGAGCTGCTGGCCGCCGACGGGGTGGTCGCCACCCAGGCGACGGTCTCGCGCGACCTCGAGGAGCTCGGGGCGGTCAAGGTGCGCACGTCCAGCGGGGAGTCCGTCTACGCCATCCCGGACAACACCCGCTCCCGCCTCGTCCCGAGCGAGCAGCTCCGCCGGGTGATGGGAGAGTGGGTCGTGGAGGTGTCGCATTCCCTGAACCTGGTGGTCCTGCGTACGCCGCCGGGCTCGGCTCACGTCGTGGGTTCGGCCCTCGACCGGGCGGGGTTGAGCGGCGTGCTCGGTACCGTCGCGGGAGACGACACCTTGCTCGTGGTCGTATCCGAACGTGTCGGCGGCGAGCAGGTCGCCCGCCGCCTCTCGGCCCTCGCGGGCCTCTAGGAGAGGAAGGGGGGTCGCATGGCCAAGCGGGTGGTGCTCGCGTACAGCGGAGGGCTGGACACGTCGGTCGCCGTCCGGTGGATGGCCGAGGAGTGGGGCGTCGAGGTGGTCGCCGTCGCCGCCGACGTGGGCCAGGGCGGGGACTTCGGCGAGGTGCTCGCCCGGGCCAAGGCCGCGGGGGCGGTCGAGGCGCTGGTCGTCGACTGTCGGGAGGAGTTCGCCCGCGACTTCGTCGCCCCCGCTCTCAAGGCCAACGCCCGCTACGAGGGCAAGTACCCGCTGGTGTCCTCCCTGTCCCGGCCCATCATCGTCCGCCACCTGGTGGCCGCGGCCCGGGAGTTCGGGGCCGACGCCGTGGCCCACGGGTGCACGGGCAAGGGCAACGACCAGGTGCGCTTCGAGGTCTCGACCCGGGCCCTCGCCCCCGACCTCGAGGTCCTGGCGCCCGTCCGGGTGTGGGGCCTCACCCGGGAGCAGTCCATGGCCTACGCCGAGCGCTACCACATCCCCGTGACCGTCACCCGGGCCAGTCCCTACTCCATCGACCAGAACCTGTGGGGCCGGGCCATCGAATGCGGGATCCTCGAGGATCCCTGGGAGCAGCCTCCCGAGGAGGTGTTCGAGCTGACCACTCCCACGGCGTCGGCGCCGGTGGAGATGGTGGTGCGCTTCGAGGCCGGCCTACCCGTGGCCATCGACGGGCGGCGTCTCCCCCTCCACGAGCTCGTCGAGGAGGTCACCCGCGTCGTCGGCTCGTACGGCTGGGGCCGCATCGACATGGTCGAGAACCGCCGGGTCGGCATCAAGAGCCGGGAGGTGTACGAGTGCCCGGGCGCCCTGGCCCTGCTCATGGCCCACTCCGACCTCGAGGACCTCACCCTCGAGCGCGACCTGGCCCACGAGAAGGCCCGGCTCGAGCCCCGCTACGCCGAGCTCGTCTACGACGGCCTGTGGTTCTCGCCCCTGAAGGCCGCCCTCGACGCCTTCGTCGACGAGAGCCAGCGCTTCGTCACCGGTGAGGTCCGGCTGCGCTGCGAGCTGCCGGGACGGTGCTTCGTGGCCGGCCGCCGCAGCGAGGTGAGCCTCTACGACTACCGGTTGGCGACGTACGAGGCCGCCGACCGCTTCAACCACGCCGACGCCGCCGGCTTCGTGCGCCTCTGGGGCCTCGGCGTCGAGACGTGGGCCTCGCGGCAGGCCGTGCCCGGCGAGCTCGCCCCGGACGGCGGGAGCACCGAGAGCCCGT
This sequence comes from Acidimicrobiales bacterium, assembly GCA_035550945.1. Taxonomy (GTDB): domain Bacteria; phylum Actinomycetota; class Acidimicrobiia; order Acidimicrobiales; family AC-14; genus DASZOE01. The sequence continues at coordinate 1,859 of DASZOE010000274.1, read as the reverse complement.
GACCCTTTGGCAGGGCCGGATGGGCGAGCCCCCGGCGACCGACCTCATGTCCTTCTCGGCCAGCCTCGGCTTCGACGTGCGCCTGGCCGCCGACGACGTGGCCGGGTCCAAGGCCCACGTCCGGGGGCTGAAGCGGGCCGGGCTCCTCACCGAGGACGAGGCCGGCATCCTGCTCACCGCCCTCGACCGGGTCGGCGACGAGCTGGCCAGCCGTCGGTTCCGGTTCGACGAGTCCGACGAGGACGTCCACACCGCGGTCGAGCGGCGCGTCACCGAGCTCGCGGGCGGGGTGGGCGCCAAGCTCCACACCGGCCGGAGCCGCAACGACCAGGTGGCCACCGACCTGCGCCTGTGGACCAAGCGGGCCGTGGACGACGTCGCCCGCTCCCTCCTCCGGCTCCAGCGCACGCTCCTCGACCGGGCCCGCGAGGCCGACGACCACGGCGCCTCTCTCCCCGGCTACACCCACCTCCAGCGGGCCCAGCCCGTCGTCCTCGCCCACCACCTCCTGGCCCACGGGTGGGCCCTGGCGCGCGACGTCGACCGCCTGCTCGACACCCGCCGCCGCCTCGACGTCTCCCCCCTGGGCGCGGGCGCGCTGGCCGGCTCGTCGCTCCCCCTCGACCCCGACGCCACTGCCGCCGACCTCGGGTTCGCGGCCCCGTTCGAGAACTCCCTCGACGCGGTGAGCGACCGCGACTTCGTGGCCGAAGCCCTCTTCGACCTGGCCCTCGCCGGCGTCCACCTCTCCCGCATCGGGGAGGAGGTCGTGCTCTGGTCGACGACGGAGTTCGGGTTCCTCCGCCTGGCCGACGCCTGGTCGACGGGGAGCTCGATGCTGCCCCAGAAGAAGAACCCCGACGTGGCCGAGCTGGCCCGGGCCAAGGCGGGCCGCCTCATCGGCCACCTCACCGGGCTCCTGGCCACCCTGAAGGCGCTCCCGCTGGCCTACAACCGTGACCTCCAGGAGGACAAGGAGCCCCTGTTCGACGCCGTGGACCAGACGCAGCTGGCGCTGGCGGCCGTCACCGGGCTCCTCGCCCCCGCCACCTTCGACTTCGAGCGGATGGCGGCGGCGGCCGCCGCGCCCGCGGCCGTCGCCGTCGACGTGGCCGAGTGGCTGGTGGCCCGCGGGATCCCGTTCCGCCGGGCCCACGCCATCGTGGCCGGCGTGGTGCGGGAGGCGGCCGAGCGCCACGTCCCTCTTGGTGAGCTCGTGGCCATCCACCCCGACCTGGGCGAGGAGGCCCTCGCCCTCCTCGAGCCGGGCACCGCGGTCGCCCGCCGGGTCACCCGCGGCGGGGCCGGCCCCCAGGCGGTGGCCGAGCAGCTCCGCCGGTTCGGGGACCGCCTGGCGCGCGACGAGTCCCGCCTCGCCCCGGCCCCGTCCTGAGCGGTGGCCGGTCGCCTCCGACCGCTCGACCGCTCCTTCTACCGCCGCGACAGCCGCGGCGTCGCCGTCGAGCTCCTGGGCAAGCTGGTCGTGCGGGGGGAGCGGGTGGCCCGCATCGTCGAAGTCGAGGCGTACTGCGGTACCGACGATCCCGGCAGCCACGCCTACCGGGGCTTGACCCGCCGCAACGCCACCATGTTCGGGCCCGCCGGCCACCTGTACGTGTACTTCATCTACGGCATGCACCACTGCGCCAACGTCGTGTGCGGCGCCGACGGTGAGGGCACGGCCGTCCTCCTGCGGGGCCTCGAGCCCGAGGCGGGCGTCGAGGCCATGCGCGCCGCCTACCCGGGGGCCCGGCGCGACCGGGACCTGTGCCGGGGCCCGGCCCGGTTCTGCCGGGCCTTCTCGCTCGACCGCGCCTTCGACGGGGCCGACCTCGTCACCGGCGACCGGGGCGTCCGCC
>DASZOE010000273.1:0-4129 GCA_035550945.1 Acidimicrobiales bacterium | reverse complement strand
CCGCCGCCGCCGCCGGCCGCGACCGAGGCGGCGAGCTGGACCAGGCGGTCGGCCAGGTGGGGCGCGAGGGCGCCGACGGGTGACGGAGACGGCGACGGCGACCGCGAGGGCGACGGCGGGAACGGCGTCGGGAACCGAGGGCGGGGCGACGGCGGCCGGGAGGGCAAGGGCGGCGACTGACGCCGCCGCGGCAGGTCACGCTCGGGGACTGCAGCGCCTAGCGCGCCCGGGCGGTTGCGACCAGGAGGCCCGGCTCCATCACCGTGGCGTCGCCCTCCACGAAGGGCCGGCACCGCTCGACCACGTCCCGTTCGAGAGCGGCTCGGGCGGCGGCGTCCAGCCCTCCGACGATGGCCGCCAGCGGCGTGCTGTAGACGTACTCCCAGAAGAAGTCCGCGGGCGCCGGCACGCGCAAGGGCACGGTGCCGGTCTCGATCGCGACGTCGTCGAACCCGGCGGCGTCGAGCAGGTCGCGGACCTCGGCGGGATCGTGGACCGAGAAGACGGCGTGCACGAACATGGACGCCCCAGGCCCGACGTGGGCGGTCAGGGCCTCGTCGATCGCCTCGAACAGCGGGGGTGTGGGCCCCGGCGTGCCCAGCACGGCACGGCCCCCGGGCGCCAGGACCCGGCGCATCTCCCGCAGCGCCCCCACCTTGTCGGGGAAGAACATGAACCCGAGCGAGCAGAGGACGACGTCGAACGACCCGTCGGGGAGTGGCAGGGCCTCGGCGCTGGCCTGGTGCCACTCGATCGGCGCCCCCGGCGGCGAGGTGGCCCTCGCCACCTCCAGCATGCCGGGGTTCACGTCGACGCCCGCGGCGGCGCCGTCGCGCCCCACCGCCTCGGCCGCCAGGCGGGTGACGACGCCGGTGCCGCAGGCGACGTCGAGCACCCGCTCGCCGGGCGCGAGGCGCGCGGTGGCGAGCAGGCGCCGGGCGAACGGCGCGCCGATGACGGGCACGAAGTAGCGCTCGTAGTTCTGCGCCGGGCTCGCCGCGTACTTCTCATGCGTGGCCGCGGGTGTTGCTGCCGGGTTGGTCATGACGTCCTCCTTGCCTCGGGTATCACCGTAAGGAGGCGGAGGCCCTGCCGCTTCGGGAGAACCAGCCATTTCGCCGGGCCCCGCCGCATGGGGGATCTCCCCCACACGCCGCTACACGAGGTGGTGGTCGTAGGCGTAGGCGGTGGCCGCGGCCCGGTTCGGCACCCCGAGCTTGGTGAAGATGTTGCTGAGATGGCGCTCGACCGTCTTCTCGCTGATCACCAGGTACTCGGCGATCTCCCGGTTGGTGTGCCCCGCGGCCACCAGGCGGAGCACCTCGAACTCGCGTGCCGTCACCGGCGCCGCCGCCTTCCTCGGATCGGGCGCCCCCGACGACTCGTCGAGGCGCGCCAGGGCAGGGCCGGCCCCCAGGCGCTCGAAGACGTCACGGGCCGCCTGTCCCTCGAGGTCGGCGGTGTCGTGGTCGCCGAGCGCCCGGCACGCGGCGGCGACGAGCGTGCGCACTCGGGCCGCCTCGTACGGCGCCCCCACGTCCTGCCACGTCTGCCCCGCGGCGCGCAGGGGCTCGAGGGCCGCCTCGGGCTCTCCCCCCGCGAGGAACACCGCCCCCTGGGACTCGGCGGCGAGCGCCCGCACGAAGACGGTGCCGAGGCCGTCGGCCACGCCGGCGAGCTGATCGGCCCCGGCCTTGGCCTCGGTCAGCCGGCCGGCCGAAACCATGATGTCCACGTACGCGGGCAGGAGCCGGCCCAAGGCCACGTCGTCCCGAGCGTCGTCGAGCGCCCGCTGGACGGCGGCCACGGCGGCGTCGAGCCGACCCTGGGCGAGGCGCAGCAGGGCGAGCCCGGGCTGGGGCGGATGGCCACGGGCATGGGCGCGCCGGTACTCCTCCTCGGCGGCACGGTGCTCGCCGCGCAGGCGGTGGAGCTCGCCGAGCTGGTAGTGGGCCACGCCGACGGCCGGATGGGGCGGGTCGGCGAGCCGTTCCCGGGCCCGTCGAGCCTCGGCGATCGCCTCCCGCCACTCGCCCTGGAGCTGCATGATCTGGGCCCGGTGGACGAGGCACTGTCCGCGGTAGGGGACGAGATCGGGCTGGCCCTCGCACCACCTCTGGAGCGCGACCGTCCACTCCCGAGCCCGGCTGACGTCGAACGCCCGGTGGCAGGCGTCGATGACCGCGCAGTAGACGATTCCCGACACGACCGGGGAGGTCTCCCCGGCGATGACCGACACCATGGCCTCGTCGAGCAGACGCATGCCGGACGGGCCCCGGCCCAGGGCCAGGAGAGCCTGTCCCCGGCCGACCGCTCCAAGGGCGGCCAGGTCGGTGTCCCCGAAGCGCTGAGCCAGTCCCGCGACCTGCTCGAAGCCCTCCAAGGCGGTGCCGGGCTCGCCGCCGGCCATCGCCGTGAGGGCGTCCGGGAGGAGCAGGTAACCCCGCTCGACGCAGTCGAGCCGGTGGCGCTCCACGAGGCGTCCGGCCCGCGCCAGCCACCCGCCGCCCTGGGCCATCTCGCCCCGCTGGATCAGGGCGTACGCGAGCCAGAAGGCGCCGCGCACGGCGTCCTCGAGCTGGCCACGGTCGAGCCGCGCCTGGTGCGCCCGCCCCCAGGCGTCGGTGCTCTGCTCCTCTCGGCCGGCGAGATAGGCCGCGGTCGCCAGCCGCTCGAGGTCGTCAGGGTCGAGCCCGGCCGCACCCTCGGCCGCCGTCAGCAAGTCACAGGCGGCGGACCACTCCCGCCGTTCGAAGGCGCGCCGGCCCTCGTTGAGCGAGTCGGCGATGTCGATCGGCCCTGCACCTCCGCGTCGACTGCGCGGACCGTAGCAGGCGACGTCCCCCTCTGCCCCGGCTACCTGCCCTTGCGCACCAGCCAGCGGAGGCGCTTGGCGCCCTCGAAGGCGGCCTCCGCGGCGAGCTGGCCGACGCCGGACGAGAGCGTCGGGTACACGTGGATGAGACCGGCCAGCTCGGCGAGCTTCATCTCCTTGTCGGCGGCCAGGGCCAGCTCGTGGATCATCTCGCCCGCCGACGGGGCCAGGATGTGGGCGCCGACGACCCTCTTCTCGTGGGTGACGACGAGGATCGTCCCCTCGGCCGCCGTCTCGGCCCGGGCCCGGTCGGAGTGGGCCAGGTCGAGGCGCCACACCTCGACGTCCTCGCCGTAGCGGGCGCGGGCCTCGGCCTCGGTGAGGCCGGCGTGGGCCAGCTCCGGGTCCGTGAAGGTGCACCACGGGACGAACTCGGTGACCGTGCCCTTGCCCGGGAAGAACATGTCCCGGACGGCGCGCACCGCTTCGTAGCCGGCGGAGTGGGTGAACAGGAAGCGGCCGGCCACGTCGCCGACGGCGTACACCGACGGCACGCTCGTGCGCATGCGCTGGTCCACGACGACGCCCCGGGGGCCCATCTCCACGCCGAGCTCCTCCAGGCCGAGGCCTTCGACGTTGGCCCGCCGGCCCACGGCCACCAGGAGCTCGTCGGCGGCCCACCGTGACGGCTTGCCCGCCTCGGTGCCGTGCACGACCTTGCGCCCGCCCTCCACCGTGACCGCTTCCGTCTGCACGTCGAGGCGGAGGTCGACGCCCTCCTGGCGGAGCACCCGGCTGAGGATGGCCACCAGCGACGGCTCGTCCCGGGGGAGGATCCCGGGGCCCTTCTGGAGCACGGTGACGCCGATCCCGAGGCGGGTGAAGCCCTGGGCCATCTCGATGGCGATGGGCCCTCCGCCGATCATCACCACGCTGGCCGGCCCCCGCTCGAGCTCGAAGAGGTTCTCGCTCGTGACGAACCCCGCCTCCGGCAGGCCCTCGATGGGCGGGACCGCCGGGCGGCTCCCGGTGCAGACGAGCACGAAGCGGGCGTCGAGCTGGCGGGTACCCGCCTCGCCGGTGACCCCGACGGTGTTCGGGCCCATGAGGCGGGCGTCCCCGGCGACGATCTCGATGCCCATGGCCCGGTAGCGCTCAGGATCGTCGTCGGTGCTGGCGATCTCCTGCTGCACGGCCCGGATGCGCTTCCATACCAGGGCGGTGTCGATCTCGGGGTCCACGGAGGGCAGGCCGTAGCGGTCGGCGACCCGCATGGTGTGCGCCGCCTTGGCCGAGGCCAGTAGGGCCTTGCTG
>DASZOE010000272.1:0-3268 GCA_035550945.1 Acidimicrobiales bacterium | reverse complement strand
CTCCTGCACGATGCGATAGGCGTCACGACCCAAGGGGCCAGGTGCACCAGCCGCATCGTCCACCTCCACCTCCATCTCGAAGTCGACCTTGGCGCCGGCTCGGCGAGTCTCCTCCACCAGGCGTGGGATGTCGGCCAGCGTCGGTTGCGGCACCGTCGACGGGCGCTACTGCCCCGGCTCCTCCCGCAGCACACCGATCACGTCCCGCAGCTCCTCCAGCGCCTGGTGGGCCGTCAACCGCAACAGCGCTGCCCTCTCCCGCACCTGGGCGGGAGGCAAGGCGAGTGCGACCTCGAGCGCGCCGGCGTGCAGCGCCACCAGGGAGATGCGGTGGGCGAGCACGTCGTGCATCTCCCGAGCGATGCGGGTTCGCTCCGCCAGGCGCGCACTTTCGGCGCGGACGAGCTGATCGGCCTCGGCACGCTGGGCTCGGTCGCGCAGGGTGGCGAGGAGCTGACGCCGGGCCCGGACAAACATGCCCCATGCGGTTGCGGCGGCCGCCAGCGCGGCCGTCGGCAGTATCACCGACCAGGTAGAGGGCCGCTCGAGCCAGATCGAGCACACCACTGCCGCCGGCACGAACAGCGCGGCGACGAGCAGGGCGGGCCGGACGTGGCGGTGGACGGCCAGCGAGGAGAGTGCGAGCAGACCGGCGACCGTGCCCGACGTCGAGAACGCGCCCAACAGGACGCAAACCAGTGCCACCCCGAACGGCCAGCGCCGCCGCCACCACAGGGAGAGACAGCTCAGCGCTCCGAACGCGGCGTCGATGGCCACCCGCCCCGAGGTCATCCGATTGGCGGTGTCGTCCACTGCAACGCTCAGCATGATGGCGCCGAGAGCGACGGCGATGACGAACGCAGCGGCGTCGACGGACCAGTCGCGCGCTGTCCTGGGCCCCACGGTGTCGGCATGGGCCGGGTCGCCGGGTGCCAGTATCGCCGTCGGTGCGGTCTGCGCCCACCATCTTCCTAGCCAGGACATGACCCGATCGTAGGGCGCCGGGCGCCCGTGCGACATCGACGAAAGTCGACATTGCAACCGACGAAAGGCGAGAAGTGGGGGGGAGCCGGCGTCCTTTCGGACATCGGATCGTGGCCGTCCGCCCGATGCGCCGGCGCCTCGGGAGGTTCAGGCTGGCCACATGATCACGACAACCGCTCTCACCAAGAGCTACAACAAGGTTCCGGTCGTCCGCGACGTCTCGCTGCGCTGCGAACCCGGGACCATCACCGGCTTCCTCGGGCCCAACGGCGCCGGGAAGTCCACCACGCTGAAGATGATCGTCGGGCTGGCGCGACCCGATCGTGGCACGGCGACGATCGACGGACGGCCGTTCGTCGAACTGCCAAACCCGACCCGGGTGGTGGGGACGGTGCTCGACCCCTCCGCGATGCATCCCGGGCGCAGCGGCCGGGCCACGCTCACCATCGCGGCGCGGCTGGCCGACGTCGACATCAGGCGGGTCGAGTACCTGTTGGACCTGGTCGGGATCGCCGATGCCGCCGAGAAGCGGGTGGGGACCTACTCACTGGGCATGCGCCAGCGCCTCGGCGTGGCCCAGGCCCTCGTCGGCGAACCGGCGGCGCTGATCCTCGACGAACCGGCGAACGGGCTCGATCCCGAGGGCATCGCCTGGATGCGAACGCTCCTGCGCGACTTCGCCGACCGGGGCGGCACGGTGCTGCTGTCGAGCCACCTCCTGCACGAGGTGCAGGCCACCGCCGATCATCTCGTCGTCATCTCCGGCGGGGCGGTGGTGGCCGCCGGCCGGCTTGACGAACTGCTGGCCAGCTCCACCATCCTGGTGCGCAGCCCCGACCCCGACGCACTGGCCGCGGCTCTCCGTGCGGCGCGCATCGAGTTCGTCGCCGGCCCGGACGGCACACACGCCGTGGACGCCTCCGGCGGTCGGGTCACGACCGAGGTGGTGGCCGGCGTCGCCCAGGAACACCAGGTGTTGCTCACCGAGCTGCGCCAGTCGGAGACCGGCGGGCTGGAGCAGCTGTTCTTCTCACTCACCACCGCCACCGCGGCTCGCTCACAGGAGGTTGCAGCATGACCATGACCATCGCCCCCCGCACCATCCGACCCATCCCCTTCCCGCGGCTTGTCCGGGTGGAGTGGGGCAAGGCCACCGACACCCGCGCCGCCCGCTGGCTGCTCGCCCTCGTGGCGCTGTCGACCGTCGGGATGATGCTGGCGCCGGTCCTCGTTCCCACGAGCTTCGACCAGACGCATGCGACCTACCTCGGCCTCGCCGCTTCGGCCCTGTCGATCCTCTTGCCGGTGGTGGCAATCCTGATGTTCACCGGCGAATGGAGCCAGCGCAGCGCCTTCACCACCTTCACCCAGGAACCGAGGCGCATCCGCGTCCTCAACGCCAAGCTGGCAGCTTCCCTGGCCTTGACGGGTGGCGCAGCCGCCTTCGGCGGGCTGGTCACCGCCGCCGGCCTCGCGCTGGCGTCGGCCTCGGGGCGGGCGTTGGAGGCGGACCTGAGCGCCGGCGCCATCGCCGGCTACCTGCTCTACGTGCTCCTCTGCGTCCTCGCCGGCGTGGCGCTCGGGGCGCTGCTGCAGAGCTCGGCGACCGCCATCGCCGCCTCCTTCGCCCTTCCCACCGCGTTCGTGCTGCTCGGCGCGGCATCAAAGCTGGTCTCTGACTGGGTCGACATGTCCACCACGTTCACCTGGGTGCTCGAGAACGAATGGGGCGGCCACGTGCCCCAGATCGCGGTCTCGGTCCTCTTCTGGGTGGTGGTCCCGCTGGCCGCCGGCGTGGTCCGGACCATGCGTCGCGACGTCACGTAGCTGGCTCGACCGGGCCCGCCTGATGGGGGATGCGCCGGCGGGCCTGGGCGTCATGGCCGGGATCGTCAAGGGTTTGTCCTGTTCCCGCCTCCTCAAGGGGCGCATGGTGGGGCCATGGGGAACTGCCCCATCGGAACGAGGCGGGAGCACATGTCGCAGCAACGAAGTAGGACCGGACCGACGAACGAGGACACGGATGACCCGGTTGGGAGGGGTGCTGGTCGTGGCCGCCCACGGTCGGCTGCGGCAGCCCGGAGAAGCCCCGGCCCCTCGCCGCGCCCGACCAGAGCAGGCAGGAGCTCGAGACCATCATCCGCCAGCGGGTCGACAGCGGGCGCAGCCGGGGCATCGTGGCGGGGATGGTGTTCCCCGACGGCAGCCGGCGGGTTGTCGCCTACGGCGGCGGAATGGACGCCTCGAGCGTGTTCGAGATCGGCTCGATCACCAAGACCTTCAC
>DASZOE010000271.1:0-11554 GCA_035550945.1 Acidimicrobiales bacterium | reverse complement strand
CCCGCAGCACGGCCAGGTCGTGGCGGCGGCGGCGCACGGCGGTGGCCAGCACGTGAGCCAGCGCGGCGAGGCCGAGGAGGAGGAGGAAGACGGCGAGGGCCTTGGGCAGGCCCCGGACGTTCCGGAGGAAGGCCACGTCCTGGGGCAGCGAGCTGGGCTCGACCTGGGCGCCGCCCAGGCGCTCTCGGAGGTCCTCGACGCCGGCTTCCACCGACACACCCGATCGGAAGGACACGAGCACCGTCTCCTCTCGGGCGCCGTCGTCTCCCGGAGGGGCCACCGTCTCGAACGCCTCTTGCGACATCCAGGCGCCCTGGTCGAAGGAGAAGTGCGGCGTCTGGGGCATCAGGCCCAGCCCGACGATGTCGGCCTCCCGCCCCTCGTCACCGCCGACGCGGACGGTGTCGCCGACCCCCCGGTCGAGGGCCCGGGCGGTGGCCGGCCCGATCACCACCTCGCCGGCACCCGCCGGTCGCCGTCCTTCCAGCAGCGTGAACGACGGGGTCCCCTTGAGCGGCTCCAGGGCGTAGATGGGCACGCTGTGCCCGTCGAACTCGAGGTCGGTCAGCTGGATCCTCGAGACCTCTCGGATCTGCTGATCGCCCATCACCGTCTCGAGGACCTCGGCCGTCGGGTGCTCCTCGTCGGGGAGGACGTCGGCGTCCCAGAACTGCCCGGACCGTTCCCGCCGGGCCAGGGCGTCGTCGATGCCGTCGAGCAGCCCGAAGGCCCCGACCACCCCCACTACGGCGGCCACCGCGCTGACCAGCGCCGGGCGCACGGGCAGCGCCTTGTCGCCCCTTCCCCGCTCCAGCGCCAGCCCGGCGCCGATGACCGCCGGCAGGGGGCTCACCCGGCGCAGGGCCCGCATGGGCGAGAGCCCGGTGACCACCGGGTCGCGGCCGGGCCGCGGCGACGTCGCCCGCAGCGCCGCCATCCCGGCGCCGGCCAGCGAACCCAGGGCCACCAGCGCCGCACCGGGGCCGAGCACGAGCCAGTCGACGTGGGCGCCGGGGTCGGCCTCCAGCTTCCGGGCCAAGCCGACCGGAAAGCGGGGGGACAGCCCCACGGCGACCGCGAAGGCCGTGACCGCGGCGGTGGCGGCGGTGACGAGGAGGGGCACCGTCAGCCCGGCGACCAGTCCGCTCCTGGTGAAGCCGATGGCGCGCAGGGAGCGGGCCGGCTCGGCCAGCCCGTAGACGGTGCGGGCCACCGCCTGGCCCACCAGCACCGCGCCTGCCCGCACCACCGCGGCGGCGAACAGCAGCAGGGCAGTGCGCTCCAGGTCGGTGCCGTTGGTGATGCGCTTGGTGTCCTCGGACTGGTCGCGGACGGCGATGTTGGGCAGCCCCATGGCGTCGGCCACGTGGCGGCGAAAGGCGGCGAAGTCGGTGCCGGGACGAAGGCGGACGACGAGGTTCCCCGCGCGGGGGATCTCCGGGTGGTTGGCGAGCAAGGCGGCGCTGGGCATGAACCCGGGCTCGCTCTCGAAGAACATGAGCTCCATGTTCGACAGGCCGATCCCCACGATGGTGGCCTCGACCGACGGGCCCGAACCGAGGGGCGCCGACTCCTCGAGGTCGACCGAGGAGGCGATCGTGATCCGGTCCCCCACCTCGAGGCCGAGTTGGTCGGCCGACTCGAGGTTGATGACCACCTCGTCCTCGCGCCCGGGGTGGGGAAGCCGGCCGGCCCGCAACAGCGGCCGGTTGACGGTGCGGTAGAGCCGGTCGTCGTTGGGCGGCAGCGCGCCCATCTCGGGGTCCTCCACCGCGACAGGGGCGAGGGCGAACTCGCCGGCGTCCTCCACCTCGGGGAGGTTCCGGACGGGGGTGTAGTCGGCGTCGAAGACCCCGAGCAGGGTGGCGAACACTATGGCGTCGGATCGGCCGGTGGCCTCCCTGAAGCGCTCGTAGGCGGTGTGGGTGCGTCGGGAGCCGGCGACGGCGGCCAAGGCCAGGCCGCCGGCCAGGCCGGCCAGCACTCCCAGGGCCACGAGCGCCCTCCAGCGGCGCGCCGTCTCCCGCCGGGCCCAGATGGCGACGGCCGCTCTCACCGCGCCGGGCCCTGGCGGCCGGAAGGGAGGGGGATGCGCCCCGACACCCGGGTGCCCTGGCCGGGAGCCGACTGCACACCGACGGTCCCGCCGATGGCGCCCACGCGGTCGCCCATGTTGACGAACCCGGCGCCCGGCTCGGTCCGCAATGAGGGGTCGAAGCCGGCTCCGTCGTCGGCGACCTCGAAGAAGAGCGCCCCCTCCTCCTCCCACGCCCGCACCCTGATCGTCGCCCCGTCGCCCGCGTGCTTCCCGGCGTTCTGCATGGCCTCGAGGCAGCAGAAGTACACGGCCGCCTCGATCTCGGGCGAGTGGCGCCCGATCCCGGCGGCAGAGACGGTCGTGGGAAGGGCGGCTCGGCCACCTGCCGCCGAGAGGGCCTCGGGCAGCCCGCGGTCCACCAGCAGCGGCGGGTAGATGCCGTGGGCCAGGTTGCGCAGCTCCTGCACCGCCTCCTGGAGGTCCTGGCCGACCTGCTCGAGCATCTGCTTGGCCACCTCCACGTCGCTCTCCGCGATCTGGCGGGCCAGGCGCACGTTGACGGCCAGGGCGACCAGGTGCTGCTGGGCGCCGTCGTGCAGGTTGCGCTCGATCTGGCGCCGGGCCGCGTCGCTGGCGGCCACGATGCGGGCCCGGGAGGCGCGCAGCTCCTCGGCCTGGCGGCGCACCTCGTCGAGGGTGGATTGCAGGGCGGAGTCCAGCTGCACGTTGTGCAGGGCCAGCCCCACCTGGCGGGCCAGCTCGGTCAGGATCCGCTCCTCCTCCTCCTTGAAGGCCTCCCCCGTCGCGGGGCGGACGGCGACGATCAGTCCCAGAAGGTGGCCGGAGTGGGTGATCGGCGCAACCCGCAGCGTCGCGCCCTCCCGTCCCGCGAGCAGCCCGCTGAGCCACACCTTCACCCAAGCCGGGCCGGACACGCCGGCCCGGGTCACGACCGCTTCCTCTTCGGGACCCAGCATCAGACCGGTGACCGGAGCGTCGGGCACGGAGACGGTGCGGTCGAGCCGGCCCTCCGACCCCGTCCAGATCTCGGCGGTGGTGAGGGCGAGCGTCTTCTTGAGCGACTCGGCCACCTGGAGCAGCAACTCGTCGAGCGGGATGGCTCTCGACAGGCGGCTGCCGAACGTCTTCAGCACGTGGTCGGGCGCCTCCCGTTCGCCGTACACGAGGCGGTTGGAGAACCGGGCCAGGCGCTCGCGTGCAGGGAGGTACAAGAGGGCGGCCACCGCGGCGGCGAGCATGGACAGCCCGAGAAGCGGTCGTTCCTCGTCGGTCGGTGTGCGGCTCAGCCCCAGGACGATGACCAGGTACAAGGCCACGACCACGCCGCTGAGGCCGGCGAGGGACACGGTGTGGGCCAACAGGGTGTCGACCCGACCGATCAGCCGCGGGGACGATCCCAGGGCCAGAGCCACGGGGATGGGAAGCGTGGCCGCCACGGCGATGGCCGCACCGTCGTCCGGCCAGCCCGACAGGAGGCGGACGGCCAGGGCGACCACGGTTACCTGTGCGCCCCCCGCCCGCGCCCAGCCGAACCACTGCATGCGCTGGCGCTCCAGACCGGCGGCCCGCCGGTAGCGCCGGTTCGAGCCGCCGAGGCCGATGGCCCCGCCGACGATCGCCTCGAGCGCCACCGGCCACAGCGGCAGCGAGGGCCGTTGGAACCAGAGGACCAGGCCGGTCACGGTCGCGATCACGTACCCCGCTCTCACCGCGGCCCGGCCGATCCCGCACGCGCCGTCGGGGAGCGTCAGGAGGAGGTGCATGCCCGCGGCGGGCAGGAGGGCCACGGCCAAGGCGCGGGTCAGGAGGGCGCCGTCGACGAGGAGGGCGGGCAGATCGCGGCCGTCGGCGTCGGCCCACAGCACGGACGAGGACAGCAGCGCCAGCGCGCCGATGAGCGAGGCCTGCAGGATCAGGCCGCCCTGACGCTCGGCCGGGCGCCGCACCCCGATGACCGTGCCGGCGACCGTCCATGCCCCGACGGTCGCGGCGAGGAGGACCGCCGTCCGCAGGTGCCCGCTGCTCCGGGCGAGCACCACCCCGGCGACGACCATGGCGATGGCCGCCGGCGCGAGGACCGTCCTCGGCCGCAGCGTCCACCGTCGCCGGGGAGCGCCCGGGGCCGCGTCGTCGCCGGTCAGGACGATCGAGTCGCCCACTGCGTTCGGGCCCCGCAGGCCGGCGGCGACGTCGCGCACGCTCACGTCTCGGTCGTGGGCGTGCCGAAGGCGGTGGGCAGCGGCGCCTCGCCGGACGACGCGGCCGCGGTCGCGTCCTCGGTACCGTCGAGCCGGCCGTCGCGCATGCGGACGACGCGGTCTGCGGCGGAGGCCACCTCGTCGTCGTGGGTGACGAGCATGATCGCCTGCCCGTCGCTGTGCAGCCTGCGGAACAGCTCGAGGATCTCGAGGCCGCCCGCGGTGTCGAGCGCCCCGGTGGGCTCGTCGGCGAGGAGCAGGGTCGGCTTGTTGGCGAGGGCCCGGGCGATGGCCAGGCGCTGGCGCTGGCCGCCCGAAAGAACGCTCGGCGCGCTCTTGGCCTTGTCGCCCAGGCCGAGGAGGTCGAGGAGGTCGCGGGCCCGGGTCTCGGCCTGCTTGCGGGAGCTGCCGGCGATGATGGCCGGCAGGGCGACGTTCTCCAGCACGCTCATGCCCTCGAGGAGGTTGAAGAACTGGAAGACGATGCCGATGTGCGACCGGCGCATGCGGGCCAGCTGGTTCTCGTCCTTGCCGGCCAGCGACTCGCCGGCCAGGACGATCTCCCCTTCGCTCGGCGTGTCGAGACCGGCCACCAGGTTCAGCAGCGTCGACTTCCCGCACCCCGAAGGGCCCATGATGGCGACGAACTCGTGGTCGGCCATCGACATCGTGACGCCCCGCAGGGCCCGGACCGGCACGCCCTCCGACTCGTACGTCTTGCGCAGGCCGGCCACCTCCAGCACCGCCCCAGCCCCCTTCGTCGTACCGTCCGCGGTCATCGACTTCCCCTCCTGTATCGGTACGCCACCATTGAGCCAGACTCTCGGGCCCACGGGAAGAAGGCAGGCATGTCGGCGTCGGGTGATGCTGGCACCCCCAGTCGGCTCACGCTCTCATCCTCCGGCCAGCCGGTAGGCGTGCACCGTCGAATCCCGACCTTTCACCCGGGCCGGCGCCAGGGGCTCGAGCACGACACCGTCGCCGAGCATGCCCGCCGTGGCCTGGCTGACCACGGTTTGGCCGGCCTCGGCCCACTGTTGAAGGCGCTGGGCCAGGTTCACGGCGTCTCCGACCAGGCTGTACTCGAGTCGCTCCTCGGATCCCAGCAGCGCGGCCGCCACCGTTCCGCTGGAGAGCCCGATCCCGAGGCCGAAAGCAGGGAGGCCTCTGGCCTCCCAGCGCACGTTCACCGCCGCCTGGGCCCGATGCATGGCACAGGCGGCGGCGACCGCCCGGCGGGCGTGATCGTCCTGGGCCAACGGCGCGCCGAACACGGCCATGACCGCGTCACCCACGAACTGCATCACCGTCCCGCCGGCGTCCAGCACGGCCCGGTTCATCTCGGCCCGGTGCTCGTTGAGCTGGCCGGCCAGGACTGAAGGGTCGGCGTGCTCGGCGATGGTCGAGTAGCCGCGGATGTCGGACATCAGCACCGTGACGTCGAGCATCTCCGTCTCGCCGATCCGTCGCCCCTCCCGCCGCAGCTTCTCGGCGACGCCGCCGGGCAGCAGGCGGCTGAGCGTCTCGCCCTGCTCCTCCCGGAGCACGATGGCCTGGTGGAGCATGCGCAGGCGGCGGAGCGAGCTGGTGGTGCCCGTGCTGGCCTCCTGGGCCAGCTTGAGGAAGAGCTTCTCGACCGCGTCGGAAACTGCCTCGGCAGTCGTGCCTTGAGTGGCGGCGATGGCCTTCATGGGCCGTCCCTCGGCGACGAGCTGGAGCAGCTCCTCCTCCTCGACGGAGAGGTCCCCGGTCGACGTCACCGGGTTCACGAGCGCTTGGACGATCGTGCCGTCGAGCAGCGAGCCGCCGGTCGCCACCTCGCGGATCGCCCGGGCCAGCTGGTCGCCATCCGCGAGCCGGTCCTTGAGCAGGTAGGCGTACCCCGCCGAACCCTCGCCGAGCAGGGAGATGGCGTACTCGGGATCGTCGTACTGGGAGAGGACGACGACGCCCGTCCCGGGGTGCCGTTTGCGCACCTCCTTGGCCGCGTCGATGCCCTCCTGCTGGAAGGTCGGCGGCATGCGGATGTCGGTCACCACGACCTGGGGCTCGGCCGCCTCCGCGCCCGAAACCAGGCCGCCGTAGTCGGCGGCCGCCCCCACGACCGTGAGGTCGGGCTCCAGCCCGATGAGGGCGCGTACGCCCTCGCGGACGATGAGGTTGTCGTCGGCGAGGAACACCGTGATCTGGCGCTCGGACACCCGCTCATTTCCCCCCATCGGGCGGAAGGGCGCAAGGGTGTACACCTGCCCGGCCCGGGGGTGGCAGCCCTCCACGACCGACGCATGCCACCACCCTTGGGCCGGCCAGCCGTCCTCTCTACGCTCAGCACGAAGAGCGAAGGAGGCTGCCGTGCGCATCGAGTCGTCGGTGACGTCGTTGTCGTGGATCCCCTCGGAGGCGGTCAAGGGGATGACGAAGCTTCCGTTCGAGATGGGGATGGCGCACTACGACCCCCCGCCGCCCGACCACCTCGACGACCTCGACGCGCTGCGGGAGGCCGACCGGTTCCGCTTCGCCAACCACCTCCGGGCCTGGATCGAGGTGGAGGACGGCAGGGTGGTGGCGTGGGGCCACTCGGGACGCGGTCACATCGGCTCGACGACCGTGCGCATCGGGCCCAAGGCTGTCGTGTTCCCGGCCGTCGCGTTCCCCGACCTCCAGCCGGAGCCTGACGTGTCCGAGGAGGCCGTCCGCTTCGTGCAGACCGCCGGGGGCCGCACCGGGGTCCCCGCGCCCCGGACGGTCCGGCGTCCGCCCTTCGTCCAGGTGGCCGCACCGCTGGCCTGGTCCACCCTCGTGCTGACCATCCGGGCCGACGGCTCCTCGGACTGGGAGGTGGCGGGGGCCAGCCCGTTCCCCCGGCACTGGATCTACGACCAATCCGGGGCGCTGGCCGCCAAGACCGGGATGATCGACTTCGACGGTTGGTACCGGAGGGCCTTCGGGCGCTACACCCCGTGGGGTGACGAGGAGTCCCCGGCGCTCGTGACCGTGGCCGAGACCGCCCTGGAGCGGCAGCTGTCGGCGAGGATCATGCAGGCGGGTGTCAGGACGAGGGTGAAGAAGCTGCCCGCGGGGCGGGTGCTCGTCGAGCAGGGCGAGCCCGGCGACAGCCTCTTCCTCCTGCTCGACGGCGTGCTGGACGTGGAGGTCGACGGCGTCAAGCTGGCCGAGGTCGGCCCGGGCGCCATCCTCGGTGAGCGGGCCGTGCTCGAGGGTGGGGCGCGCACGGCGACGCTCCGGGCCGCGACGCCGGCCAAGGTGGCGGTCGCCAGGGCCGACCAGATCGACCGCGACGCGCTGGCCCAGGTGAGCCGGGGCCACCGCCGGGAGGAACGGCGCAGTTGACCGACGCCGTCGTGGTGGGGGCGGGGCCCAACGGCCTGGCCGCGGCCGTGACCCTCGCTCGGGCCGGGTGCTCCGTCGTCGTCCTGGAGGCCGCGGCCGCGCCCGGTGGCGGCTGCCGCACCGAGGAGTTGACCCTGCCCGGCTACCTCCACGACGTGTGCGCGGCGATCCACCCGCTCGGCGCCGCCTCTCCCTTCTTCTCCGACCTCCCCCTCGCTGAGCACGGCCTGGAGTGGTTGCACCCGCAGGCGCCGGCGGCCCACCCGCTGGCCGACGGGCGAGCAGCCGTGCTGGCACGCTCGGTCGACACCACGGCCGATGCGCTGGGCGCCGACGGCAGGGCCTGGCGTCGCCTCGTCGGGCCTCTCGTCGACCGCTGGGAGGAGATCAGCGCCTCGGTGCTCGGACCGGTGCTCCGTCCTCCCCGCCATCCGCTGACGATGACCCGCTTCGGTCTGCGGGCGCTCTGGCCGGCGAAGCTCCTGGCCGCCCGCGCCTTCGAGGGCGAGCTGGCCCGCGGCCTGTTCGCGGGGCTGGCCGCCCACGCCATTCTCGACCTCGGGGCTCCGCTCACCTCTTCGTTCGCGCTGACGTTCGCGGCCTCGGGCCACGCCGTCGGCTGGCCCGCCGCCGAGGGGGGCTCCCAGCGGCTGACGGACGCTCTCGTCGCCCACCTGTCGTCTCTCGGGGGCGAGGTGGTCACCGGCCATCGGGTCGTCTCGCTCGACGACCTCCCTCCGGCCGGGGCGGTGCTCTTCGACGTCACCCCACGCCAGCTGATGGCCGTGGCCGGGGACCGGCTGGCCGCACCGGTCCGGCGCCGGTTGGCCCGCTACCGCTACGGCCCCGCCTCGTTCAAGGTCGACTACGCCCTCGACGGGCCCGTGCCCTGGAAGGCCGAGGAGTGCGCTGGGGCGGGCTCCGTCCACCTGGGTGGAACCCTCGAGGAGGTGGCGGCCGCCGAGCGCGACGTCGCCCGTGGCCGGCACCCGGAGCGGCCGTTCGTGCTCACGTCGCAGCCCAGCCGCTTCGACCCCACCCGGGCGCCGCCCGGCAAGCACACGTTCTGGGCGTACTGCCACGTGCCGAACGGGTCCTCCCTCGACATGACCACGGCCGTCGAGGACCAGATCGAGCGGTTCGCACCCGGATTCCGCGACCGGGTGCTGGCTCGCCACACGATGTTCCCGGCCGACCTCGAGCGCCACAACGCCAACAACGTGGGCGGCGACGTGGCCGGCGGCTCCCACGGCGGCCTGCAGCTCGTCGCCCGGCCGCGGCTCGCGGTGGACCCGTACCGCGTGCCGATCGACGGCATGGAGGCCTTTCTCTGCTCGGCGTCCACGCCGCCGGGCGCGGGGGTGCACGGGATGTGCGGATGGTGGGCGGCGCAGTCCGCCCTGCGACGGCTGGACGTCCGGTCATGAACCCCATCGCGTACTCGTTCTGCCGCTCGCTGCGCTCGCGGGCGCGGGCGTACCTCGCCGTCGCCCGCTGGCGGAGGTCGCCGGGAGTCTCGAGACCTGTACTTCAGCCGTGATCAGTTCGCGATCACCGAGGGACGGCGGCCATCATCCTGCGCGCCGAGTAGGAGCTGACCTCAGAGCTCGAGCGTCATCCCCTCGGCCGCGGCCACGACGGCGACCGGCCCGCCCGCCTGGGCGGCGACCAGGGCGTCGATCTCGTCGTCGGTGCGCAACGGGTCGTGGTGGAAGAGCACCAGTGTCCGGGCGCCCGCGGCCTCGGCCAGCCCGACGGCGTACTCCACGGCCGAGTGGCCGAGGTGGCGACGGGAGCGGAACTCGGCCGCAGTGTGCTGGGCGTCGTGGACCAGGACGTCGGCGTCGCGGGTCAGGGCCAGGGCGGTCTGGTGCCGGGCTCCCAGGCCGTCCGGCCCATCTCCGGCGGCGACGGGGCTGTGATCGGACAGGTAGGCGAGCGTCCCGGTCCCGTCGGACACCCGGTAGCCGAACGTGCGCCCGCCCTTGTGCGGGATCTCGGCCGCGACCACGTGGAAGCCCTCGACGTCGTGTTCCCCGGTGTCGTGGGCGGTGACGCGCCAGCGCCCCCGCAGCTGGCTCGGTGTCACCGGGAAGTGGGGAGGGGAGAAGGCCCGCTCGAGCACCTCGCCGGGGTCGCCCTGCGCGGGCATGACGACCGTCACCTCACTGCCGGGCTCGTCCCCGGCGGCGAAGAAGGGCAGCCCCTGGGTGTGGTCCCAGTGGAGGTGGCCGAGGAGGATCGTGCCCCGGAAGGGGCGGCCGTCGAAGTGCCGGCTCAGGTTGCGGATCCCCGTGCCGGCGTCGAGGACCAGGGTCGGCGCCGAGCCGTCGTGGGCCAGGGCGACGCAGGAGGTGTGTCCGCCGTAGCGCAGGAACTGGGCCCCGGGCGCACACGTCGATCCCCGGACTCCGCAGAAGAGCGCGCGCATGCCGGATTCTCCTTCAGGACCGGCGAACGGCGGGCGCGGGCGGTGCCGACGACTTCTCGTCTGTGCCCGAGGAGACGACGAGCGCGCTCGCCGCGGCCATGCCGACAACGGTCCGCCGCCGCCCACCCGCCAAGCCCGCCTCCGTGTCGCTCGCCTGGTCCGGCAGTCTAGAGGGTCCCCGAGAGGGCGCCGACGAGGCGCCCGCCTTCGAGGGCTTCGGCTGCGGCGCGGTAGCCGATCTCGGCAAGGCGCCCGACTCGGTCGAAGGCGGCGAAGCCCTCGTCCTCGACAGGCGGGGTGATGAGCAGGTCGGCGTGGAGCCGGGAGCTCTGCTGATGTTGGAGGCTGGCCAGCAGGTTCGCCCGGTTCAGGACGTCGAGGATGGACGGGTACCACTGGCCCTTGTACCGGGCCCGCACCAGCGCCAGCCCCGCGGGAAGCGAGCGTACCGGCTGCGGGACCCTCATCTCCGACTGGCGGCTGCAGACGTCCACCCCGATGACCGTGCCCGCCTGCTCGGCCCGCATCACGTCGGTCGGGACGTTGTTGAGCATGCCGCCGTCCACGTGCAGGTGCCCTTGCCCGTCGACGAGCGGCGGCCACAGGCCGGGAACGGTCGCCGACGCCCGAACCCACTCGGCGACCTGCCCGCGCCGGGCGACGTGGAGCTTGAACTCCGAGAGATCCACCGTGGTGCAGAAGTAGCCGAGGAGGAGATCCTCGATGCGGGCGTTCCCGAAGAACCCTTCGATCACCCGCGTCGCGCCTCGTCCCCGGAGCAGCGACAGCGTGGGCAGCCCGAAGTCGAGGAGGAGGCGGCGGGCCCACGCCACGGTGTTGCGCTCGAGCATCTCGCCCGCTGAGAGACCCATGGCGAACTGGGCGCCGATCACGGCCCCCATGCTCGAACCGCCCACCAGGTCGACGGGCACGTCCGCCTCGTCCAAGGCCCGGAGCACCCCGATGTGGGCGAACCCGCGAGCGCCGCCGCCGCCGAGCACGACGCCGATCGAACGGCCGACCACGGTCCGCGCCAGGCGGTCGAGGTCACCCCCGTTCCCGGCCCGCACCTGGATGCGCGACCGGATCTCCGTGCTGCGCGAGACCGCGTCCAGCCAGCGCAGGGTGCCGGTCGGCGCCCGGCCGTCGGCGTGGACCAGCGCCAGCGACAGGGGCCGTCTCGCCCGTCCCAGGGCGGCGAGCGTCCTCCGGTCGGGGTCGCCGCTGGCGGCGGCCACGCCGACGACCAGGTCGGTCTGGCGGAGGACGGCGACCGCCAGCTCGTCGGCGCCCTCCCCGCAGCCGGGCCCGAGAGAGATCACCAGGGAGTCGCAACCGTCCTCGGCCGCGGCCAGGCGGGAGGCCACGGACTCCGTTCCCCCCTGCTCCCAGGACGAGCGCAGCTCGTCGCTGGTGATCCGCCGGACGCGCCGGGTCCGGCCCAGTCGGGTGCTCACCGCCTCCGCCACCTGGGCCGCGGCGTCGGAGCCGTCGAGGGCCACGACGCCGATCGAC
>DASZOE010000270.1:0-2489 GCA_035550945.1 Acidimicrobiales bacterium | reverse complement strand
ACCTGTGCGGGCGCGAGCCGAGGAAGCTCGACACGATGGGCCTGGCGAAGGCGACCGTCGAGTCCGTGGCGGAGAACACGTCCGACGCGGTGGTCGCGCCGCTGTTCTGGGGCGCGGTCGCGGGCGTGCCGGGCCTGCTCGGTTACCGGGCGGCGAACACCCTCGACGCCATGGTCGGCCACCGCAGCCCGCGCTACGCCCGCTTCGGGTGGGCCAGCGCCCGGGCCGACGACCTGGCGGGGTGGGTGCCGGCCCGCGTCACCGCCGTCCTCGTCGCCGCCGTGCGGCCCCGCTGGGCGCCGAGCGTCCTCGAGGCGGTGCGGCGGGACGCGTCGGGCCACCCGTCGCCCAACGCCGGCGTGGCCGAGGCCGCCTTTGCCGCTGCCCTCGGCTTGCGCCTCGGGGGGCCGACCGTCTACGAGGGGCGGATGGAGCTGCGACCGTCGCTCGGGACGGGCCGCCCGCCGGAGGCGGCCGACATCCGGCGGGCCGTGCGCCTGTCGTCCGACGCCAGCCTGGCCCTGGCCGCCGCCCTCGTGGTCGCCGGCGCCTGGGCCCGCCGCCGGTGACGACGGTCTCCGTCCCACCTCCCGGCGCCCACGGCGGCGACGGCGCCCGGCTGGCCGCCGCCTTGGGCGTCGACCCCGCCGCGGTCCTGGATCTCTCGCTCAGCCTCAACCCCGCCGCGCCCGATGCCGGAGAGGTGGTGGGCAAGCACCTGGACGCTGTCGACCGCTACCCCGACCCGGCTCCGGCGACGGCCGCCCTGGCCGCCGCCCTCGACGTCGACCCCGGGCGGGTCGTCCTGACCAACGGCGGGGCCGAGGCCATCGCCCTGGTGGCGGGCGCCTTCGGGGGTCACGTGGTCGAGCCCGAGTTCGCCCTCCACCCTCGGGACCGCGGGCCCCGGTGGCGGTCCAACCCCCACAACCCCACCGGCCGGCTGGCGCCCGCGGACGCGGACGCCGGCGTGTGGGACGAGGCGTTCTACCCGCTGGCCACGGGCCGCTGGACGAGAGGCGACGCCGACGGCGGCGCGTTCGTCGTCGGCTCGCTGACGAAGGTCTTCGCCTGTCCCGGCCTGCGTCTGGGCTACGTCCTCGCGCCCGCCGCCGCCGCCGCCCGCCGCGTCGCCGCCGGGCAGATGGCGTGGGCGGTCAACGGCCTGGCCGCGTCGGCGCTCGCCGACCTCCTCGCCGCCGCCGACCTCTCCGGCTGGGTCGCCACCGTGGCCGGCTGGCGGTCGGAGCTGGTGGGCGTGCTGGCCGCCGCCGGCCTGGTCGCCGAACCGTCCGACGCCCCGTGGGTGCTCGTGCGGGCCCCGGGCCTGCGGGCCCGCCTCGCCCCCCACGGCGTGCTCGTCCGCGACTGCGCCTCGTTCGGGCTGCCCGACCACGCCCGGGTCGCCGTCCCCGGCCCCGCCGGCCTGGCCCGCCTGGCCGAGGCCCTCCACGCGGGGGGGCCCCGATGAAGGGCGCCCTCATGGTCTGCGGGACGGCGAGCGACGTGGGCAAGAGCCACGTGGTGACCGCGCTGTGCCGGCTGCTGGCCCGCCGGGGCGTGCGGGTGGCCCCGTTCAAGGCCCAGAACATGGCCCTGAACTCCTTCGTCACCGCCTCGGGGCACGAGATCGGGCGGGCCCAGGCCGTGCAGGCGTGGGCCTCGGGCGTGGAGCCCGAGGTGGGCATGAACCCCATCCTCCTCAAGCCCACGGGCGAGCGCACCAGCCAGGTCATCGTGATGGGCCGCCCCGCCGGCCACCTCGACGCCGTCGCCTACCAGGCGGTCAAGCCCCGGCTGCGGGCCACGGTCCTGGAGGCGCTGGCCGACCTCCGCAGCCGCTTCGACGTCGTCCTCCTCGAGGGGGCGGGGAGCGCGGCCGAGGTGAACCTCCTGGCCGACGACATCGTCAACCTCCGCCTGGCCGCCGCCGCCGGGGTGCCCGCCATCGTCGTCGGCGACATCGACCGGGGCGGGGTGTTCGCCGCCCTCTACGGCACCGTCGCCATCCTGCCCGACGACCTCCGCCCCCTCGTCCGCGCCTTCGTGATCAACAAGCTCCGGGGCGACCCCGCCCTACTCGGGGACGGGCTGGTCGAGCTGGAGCGGCGCAGTGGCGTTCCCACCCTTGGCGTCCTGCCCTGGATCCACGACGTGGGCCTGGACGCCGAGGACTCCCTCGCCCTCGCCGGCCGGCGACCGGCGGCGGTGGAGCCCCCGCTGGCCGCCACCCTCGACGTGGCCGCGATCCGCCTCCCCCGGATCGCCAACTTCACGGACCTCGACGCCCTGGCCACCGAGCCCGGCGTCGGCGTGCGCATGGTGGAGCACACCTCGGCGCTGGGAGAGCCCGACCTGGTCGTCCTCCCCGGCACCAAGGCCACCGTCGCCGACCTGGAGTGGCTGCGGGGCCGGGGCCTCGACCGGGCCCTGGCCGACGCCCGGGAACGGGGCACGGTCACCGTGGGGATCTGCGGCGGGTACCAGAT
>DASZOE010000269.1:0-1518 GCA_035550945.1 Acidimicrobiales bacterium | reverse complement strand
CCCCACCTCCGTGGCCGGCGTCGAGGACGATGGTCGCCGACCGGACGAGGGTGCCGTCGGCGATGGTCCTCTCCTTGCCGCACGGCGTGCGCACCAGCCACCCGCCGGGCGCGTCGGCCACGACCGGCACCACCACGCCCGCGGGGGTGACGACGACGCCCTTCCCCTCCGGGACGGCGGTGTCGGGAGGGGCGGACGGGATTGGCTCGGCGGTGGCCGGCGGCCGCGTCGCGTCGGGGGGGGCCTGCACGGCGGTCAGACCACCGTCCCGGCAGCCGCCCATCGCGAGCAGCCCGGCGGCGGCGAGGAGGCCGACGCGGCCGCGGCGGTCAGCCACGGAGGGCGGCCACCACTTCGGCCATGCGACCGCCGATGTCGGTGGGGCTGTCCACGACGAGCGCCCCCGCCGCCTGCAGGGCCTCGATCTTGGAGGTGGCCCCACCCGCCGTTCCCGACACGATGGCCCCGGCGTGGCCCATGCGCCGGCCCGGGGGGGCGGTCAGCCCGGCGACGTAGGCCACCACCGGCTTGGTCATCTCGGCGCCGATGAACTCGGCAGCGGTCTCCTCCTCGGTGCCGCCGATCTCCCCGATGAGGATGACGGCCTCGGTCTCGGGATCGGCCTGGAAGAGCCGCAGGCAGTCGATGAACCCGGTGCCGGGCACGGGGTCGCCGCCGATGCCCACGCACGTCGTCTGGCCGATGCCCTGGCGCGTGAGCTCGTGCAGGGCCTGGTAGGTGAGGGTGCCCGACCGCGAGACGACGCCGACCGGGCCGCCGGGGAGGGCGATCTCGCCGGGCGTGATGCCGATGTTGCAGCGGCCGGGCGAGATCACGCCCGGGCAGTTGGGGCCGACCAGGCGGGTGCCGGGATGGCTGGTGCGGAGGTAGGCGTCGACCCGCACCTCGTCGTGCATGGGTATGCCCTCGGTGATGCACACGATCAGAGGGATGCCGGCGTCGGCCGCCTCCACCACCGCGCCCGCCGCACCCTTGGGGGGGACGAAGATGAGGCTGGCGTCGGCGCCCGTCTCGGCCACCGCCTCGGCCACCGTGTCGAACACGGGGATCCCCTCGACCGCCGCCCCGCCCTTCCCGGGCGTGACGCCGCCGACGACCTGCGTCCCATAGGCCCGGTTGCGCAGGCCGTGGAAGCGTCCCTGGCTGCCGGTCAGGCCCTGGACGACCACCTTCGTCCCGGCGTCGGCCAGGATGCTCATCGCACGACCATCTAGCGTCCGCCCTGCACGGCCAGGGCCACCGCCCGGCGGGCGGCGTCGAGCATGGTGGGCTCCGACAGGAGGCGGTCGGACGGGTGGGCGCCGAGGAGGGCGCGGCCCTCCTCGGCGTTCGTGCCGTCGAGGCGCACGACGATCGGGCTGCGCAGGTCGACCCGGTCGAGGGCCTCGACGATGCCCCGGGCCACCTGCTCGCCGCGGGTGATGCCGCCGAAGATGTTGACGAGGATGGCTCGCACGTTGTCGTCGCTGTTCACGACCTCGAGGGCGGCGGCCACCA
>DASZOE010000268.1:0-11195 GCA_035550945.1 Acidimicrobiales bacterium | reverse complement strand
GTGGGGGAGAGGCGGCGGCGGCCGAACGGCGTCGACTGCGAGCGGCTGCTCGTCTTCGGCGCCGGCGCCGGGGCGTGCAGGTGATGGCGGCCATCCTGCGCAACCCGGCGAGCCCGTTCCTTCCGGTGGCGCTCCTCGACGACGACCCCGACAAGCGCAACCTCCGCATCAACGGCATTCCGGTGGTGGGGTCGCGGACCGCGCTGCCCTGGGCGGCCGAGCACTATCGGGCGGACGCCCTGCTGATCGCCATCCCGAGCGCCGACGCGACCCTCGTGACCGAACTGACCCAGCTGGCCATCGAGGCCGGGCTCCCGACGAAGGTGCTCCCCCCGGTGGCGGAGCTCTTCGACTCCCAGGTCCGGGTGGGCGACATCCGCGACGTCACGACGGCCGACCTGCTCGGCCGTCGGGAGGTCGAGACCGACCTGGCGAGCGTGGCGGACTACCTCACGGGCCGCCGCGTGCTCGTCACCGGTGCCGGGGGCTCCATCGGCTCGGAGCTGTGCCGCCAGATCTACCGCTTCGCCCCGTCCGAGCTCGTCATGGTCGACCGCGACGAGTCCGCCCTGCACGCCTTGGAGCTGTCCCTCGAAGGGCGAGCCCTGCTGGAGTCGCCCGACCTCGTGCTGCTCGACATCCGGGACCGGGTGGCGGTCGACCGACTGCTGGCCGAGCGCCGGCCCCAGGTGGTGTTCCACGCCGCCGCCCTCAAGCACCTGCCCATCCTCGAGCGCCACCCCGAGGAGGCGGTGAAGACCAACGTCTGGGCGACGCTCGACCTGCTCGAGGCCGCGGCCCGCCAGGGCGTGGAGCGCTTCGTGAACATCTCGACGGACAAGGCGGCCGATCCCACCAGCGTGCTCGGGTACTCGAAGCGGGTCGCCGAGAGGCTCACCGCCCACGTGGCCACGAAGAGCGGCCGGCCCTTCCTCTCGGTGCGGTTCGGCAACGTCCTCGGGAGCCGGGGCTCGGTCCTCACGACGTTCCAGGCCCAGATCGACCAGGGCGGACCCCTGACCATCACCCATCCGGACGTCACGCGGTACTTCATGACCGTCGAGGAAGCCGTGCAGCTCGTGATCCAGGCGGGGGCCATCGGTGAGCCGGGGGAGGTCCTCGTCCTCGACATGGGCCGTCCCGTCCGCATCGTCGAGATCGCCCGGCTCCTCGCCGCCGCCGGGGAGCGGGCGACCAGCTTCCAGTTCACCGGGCTACGGCCGGGCGAGAAGCTGCACGAGGCGCTCCTGGGGACCGACGAGGTGGACCGCCGTCCCGCCCACCCGCTCATCTCCCCGGTCGATGTGCCACCGCTCGATCCCGCCGCCGTCCGCGGGATCGACGGGCCCGGTGGCGCGCAATGGACGGCGCGCCAGCTCTCGGAGCTGTGCGCCGCCCACCGGGAGCTGGCCGGGAAGCAGCGGTGAGCCGGACGCCTCCCGCGCACCGTTCGAGGGTTTTAGGCGACTACGCCTGGTAGTCCGGTATCGGTAGGATGTCGGAATGAACCGGCTGTCCCGATGACGGCGAGCCCCGGCGCCCTGAGGGCGCTGATGGTCGTCAACGCCCTCTGCCTCGGCCTCGGGCTACTGGCCCTACCGGCCGTCACCGAGGCCCAGGCGGTGCCCGGCCCCGGCACCTACGAGGACGACAACCCGGCCGTGGCCTACACCGGGTCGTGGTCGTCCACCATCCCCTTCTCGGCCGACAGCGGGGGGTCGACCAGGTACACGTACGCGACGGGTGGCGCGGCCGAGCTGCGCTTCGCGGGGACTGCAGTGCAGTGGGTGGCCCGCCGCCAGCTCAACGCCGGCATCAGCGACGTGTTCATCGACGGCGCCAGGGTCGCCACCGTCGACCTCTTCAACCCAACCACCCAGTACAAGCAGGTGGTCTTCGAGCGGACAGGACTGGCGCCGGGCGAGCACACGATCCGCGTCGTGCGCACCGGCACCAGGAACCCGGCGGCCACGAACACGTTGCAGTTCCTCGACGCCTTCGTGGTGCTGGCCGGCCCGGGCACCTACGAGGACGACAACCCGGCCGTCGCCTACACCGGCTCGTGGTCCTCCACCATCCCCTTCTCGGGCGACAGCGGGGGGTCGACCAGGTACACGTACGCGACGGGTGGCGCGGCCGAGCTGCGCTTCGCGGGCACCGCGA
Source organism: Acidimicrobiales bacterium (assembly GCA_035550945.1). Classification (GTDB taxonomy): domain Bacteria; phylum Actinomycetota; class Acidimicrobiia; order Acidimicrobiales; family AC-14; genus DASZOE01. The sequence goes on along the minus strand of DASZOE010000268.1, from coordinate 9,032 downwards.
TCCAGTGGGTGGCCCGCCGCCAGCTCAACGCGGGCATCAGCGACGTGTTCATCGACGGCGCCAGGGTCGCCACCGTCGACCTCTTCAATCCCACCACCCAGTACAAGCAGGTGGTCTTCGAGCGGACGGGACTGGCGCCGGGGGAGCACACCATCCGCATCGTGCGCACCGGCACCAAGAACCTTCTCTCCACCAACACCCTGCAGTTCCTCGACGCCTTCGTGGTGAGCGACCAGGCGCCGACCGTGGGCGCCGGCACCTACGAGGACGACAGCTCCGCGGTCAGGTACACAGGCTCCTGGCGCGCCACCCTGCCCTTCGGCGGCGACAGCGGCGGGTCGACGCGGTACACCGACTCGGGCGGCGGGGCGGCCGAGCTGCGCTTCTCGGGCACCGCCGTGCAATGGGTGGCCCGCCGCCAGCCCAACGCCGGGGTCAGCGACGTGCTCGTCGACGGCGCCAAGGTGGCCAGCGTCGACCTCTACAGCGTGACCACGCAGTACAAGCAGGTGGTGTTCGAGCGCGCCGGCCTGGCACCGGGCGAGCACACGATCCGCGTCGTGCGCACCGGGACGAAGCATGCCTCTTCCTCGTACACGTTCCACTTCCTCGACGCCTTCGTCGTGAGCGACGGGCCCACGGCCACGACCTCCACCACCACGACGTCGACGACGTCCACATCGACCACCACGACGTCGACCACCACGACGTCGACCACCTCGACCACGGTGCCGCCCCCGAGCAGCTCGGTCCTCTTCGGGGTCTCGACACCCTCGGGCCCCTACAACCTGGGCGAGCTCGACGCCTTCGAGCGGGACGCCGGCAAGAAGGCGGGGCTGCTGATGTACTACGAGGGCTGGCCCTACCACGAGTTCAGCGCCGACCGGCTGCGGACCATCGCCAGCCGGGGGACCATCCCGATGATCACCTGGGAGCCCTGGGACTACGTGTACGGCCTCAACCAGCCCACCTACTCGCTGGCTTCGACGATCGCCGGCCTGCACGACGCCTACATCCGGCGATGGGCGGAAGCGGCCAAGGCCTACGAGGGGACGGTGCTCCTCCGGTTCGCCCACGAGATGAACGCCTCCTACTACCCCTGGTCGGAAGGCGTCAACGGGAACCTGGTGCCCGGCCAGTACGTGCAGATGTGGCGGCACGTGGTCGGCATCTTCCGAGCCGTCGGGGCGACCAACGTGAAGTGGGTGTGGAACCCGAACATCAGCTACTACGGCACGACCCCGCTGGCCCAGCTCTATCCCGGTGACGACTGGGTGGACTGGGTCGCCCTCGACGGCTACAACGGCGGCAGCGAGCTGCCCTGGGGCGGCTGGCTCACCTTCGCCGAGGTCTTCGGGCCCACGCTCCGGGAGCTGGCGGCCATCACCACGTCGAAACCGGTGATGATCGGGGAGACGGCGAGCGTCGAGGGCGGAGGGAGCAAGGCCGAGTGGATCAGGGGCAAGTTCGCCGAGCTCGAACGCCACCCCGAAATCAAGGCCTTCGTGTGGTTCAACCACAACAAGGAGGCGGACTGGCGCATCCAGAGCTCGGAGTCGGCTCGCCAGAGCTTCGCCGACGGGGTGGCCAAGGGCAGGTACGGCTAGGAGCCGGCGGTGGTGTTGCCGACGACGAAGGCGTCGAGGAACTGGAAGGTGTAGGTGGCGGCCGCGTTCTTCGTGCCTGTGCGCACGACGCGGATGGTGTGCTCGCCCGGCGGCAGGCCCGTGCGCTCGAACACCACCTGCTTGTACTGGGTGGACGGGTTGTAGAGGTCGACGCTGGCCACCTTCACCCCGTCGACGAGCACGTCGCTGATCCCCGCGTTGGGCTGGCGGCGGGCCACCCATTGCACGGCGGTGCCCGAGAAGCGGAGCTCGGCCGAGCCTCCCGCCGAGTCGGTGTACCTCGTCGACCCGCCGCTGTCGGCGAAGAAGGGGATGGTGGAGCGCCACGAGCCCCTGTAGGCCACGGCCGGGTTCTCCTCCTCGTAGGTGCCGGGGCCGGGGGCGGGGGGAAGGTCGCGCACCACGAAGGCGTCGAGGAACTGGAAGGTGTAGGTGGCGGCCGGGTTCTTCGTGCCGGTGCGCACGATGCGGATGGTGTGCTCGCCCGGCGCCAGGCCCGTGCGCTCGAACACCACCTGCTTGTACTGGGTGGACGGGTTGTAGAGGTCGACGCTGGCCATCTTCACCCCGTCGACGAGCACGTCGCTGATCCCCGCGTTGGGCTGGCGACGGGCCACCCACTGGACCGCGGTGCCCGAGAAGCGCAGCTCGGCCGAGCCTCCGGCGGCGTAGGTGTAGCGGGTGGATCCCCCGCTGTCGGCGGAGAAGGGGATGGTCGAGGACCACGAGCCCGTGTAGGCGACGACCGGGTTGTCGTCCTCGTAGGTGCCCGGACCGGGCGCAGGCGGGGGAGGCGCGGGCTCCGCTGAGGGCCTGGCCGGAGGCGCCCCCTCGTAGGAGAGGTCGAGGTGGTACTCGCCACCCCCGACCACCGAGCGCACCTCGGCGGTGTAGACGCCCGTCGTCGCCGGGGTGAGGCCGATCGTCTCCTGACGGTCCGCCGTCTGGCTCTGGGCGACACGCGTCCCGGACGGGTCGAGGAGGTTGAGCTCGAAGTCGCGGGAGGCCGAGGCGCCGGGCACGATGAGGGTGAGGGCGACGGGATGGGCGGTGCTCGTCACCTCGAGCTGCCAGACGTCGGTGGTCCCAGCGGCCAGGCTGGGGGAGCCGGTCAGGTGGCGGTCGGGCACTTCGGGCCCGTTGCCGCTCAGGCCCCCGGCTCGCTTGACGGCCTCGTACGCCCGGAGGCGCCCGGCCCCGGTGTCGACGTCGACCCCCGGCGCCATCCGGTCCTCGGCCGTCGCCAGCAGGTTGTCCCGTAGCTGGGCCGGGGTCTGGCCCCCGTCGGCGTCGACCATGAGCGCGACCACGCCGGCGACGAAGGGCGCGGCCATGCTCGTCCCCGACATGATCACGTACCCCGTCCGTGAGTTGGCCGCCGGGGCGGCGATGCGGTGCCCGGGAGCGCACAGGTCGGGCTTGGCCCGGCCGTCGGCGGTCGGGCCCCGGCTGGAGAACCACGACAGGAAGAACCCCTGCTCACCGGGGTCGGCCAGGCTGCAGACCGTCACCGCCTTGGCCGCCGCCCCCGGGGAGCCCACGGTCGAGGTCGCCGACCCCGCGTTCCCGGCGGCCACCACCGGCAGGAGCCCGTTGTCGAAGGCGTTGCCCACGGCCACCGACATGGCGTCGGTGCCGTCGGAGGAGCCGGCGCTCCCCAGGCTCATGTTGAGCACGCGGATGTTGTGGGTGGCCCGGTTGGCCACACAGAAGTCGACGCCGCTGATGATGGCGGTGGAGGTGCCTCTCCCGGCGGCGTCCAAGGCCTTGACGCCCACGAGGGTGCTCCCCGGCGCGACCCCCCGGTACCCGGCGTTGGCGTCGCCCTGGCCGCCGAGGATCCCGGCCACGTGGGGGCCGGGGCCGTGGTCGTCGTACGGGGTGGATCTCTGGGCGACCTCGTCCCTCCAGGCCACCACCTGGCCCTGGTCGAGGTCGGCGTGGCCGGCGTCGATGCCGGTGTCGATGACGCACGTCCCGACGTCACGGGCGCCGTAGGACCGGGCCGCGCCGTCGCCGTCGCCCGTCACGCCGAAGTCGGTCACCGCCTTGTCCACCCCGTAGGCGCGCCGGGCCGTGGCCATGCTGGCGCTGACCGCCCGCTCGGCCTCGATCTGGACCACGTCGGAGCGGCGCGCCAGGGCCTCGATCTGGCCCCTGGTGAGCTCGGCGCTGTAGCCGTTGACCACCGTCCAGCGAGCCTTCAGCGGGAAGTCGCCGTGGGCGGCCCGATGGCTTGCGACGTCGTCCTCCTCGACGGGGCGGGTGAACAGCACGATGGCCGCCACCCGCTCGGCGTCCCTCCGCCTGGCCATGTCGGCCTCGAGGTCGTCGTAGATGCGGGCGCGTTCCGCGTATCGACGGGGGCTCGAGGCCCGGCCCGGGTCGACCGGCGGCCGCTCCGGCTCGGCGGTCTCCGGGGGGGCGCTCCCCGCCGGGGGAGCCACCAAGCCGACGCCGAGGAGCGCGACGAGAAGGAGGAGCAGGCGGTGACGAACAGGAGAGGAGCCTCGGTCCATGTTATCCAGTTTGTCCGGAAATGTGGCGGATCTACCGTTCAACCGAGTTGACCAACCCGTCCGATTTGTCCTAGTGTGGCCGCAACAGGACGTTGCCGGCGCGTCCACGGCAGTTCACGACGACATGTCCGCCGCGCTCACGTGCTGGGAGAGGGCCTTGCAGGATCGCTTTGCAAACGGATCCAGGGCTTCGACGGCGGTCCCGCCGTCGGACGGGAACGGATCGGGACCGGGCCCGCCCGAGTCGGACGAGGTCGCCGAGCAACCGGCGGCCGCCATCCTGGAGCAGGTGCGGGCGCAGGGCCACTACGAGGCGACCCGGTTGCGCCAGCAGGCGGCCGCAGAGGCGGAGGCGGCCAAGGCGGCCATCCTCGAGCAGGCTCGGGCGGCGGCCGCCGAAGAGGCGGCCCGCCTCCGGGAGCAGGTGATCGCCGAGGCCGAAGCGGCCAAAGCCGCGATCCTGCAGCAGGCCCGCGAGCAGGCCTACTACGAGGCCAGTCTCCTCCGGGAGCAGGCGACGGCCCAGACCGAGGAGGCCAGCGTTGCCCTCGACATCGCCCGGGAGGAGGCGGCTCGTGAGGCGGCCCAGCTGCGCCAGGAGGCGCTCGCCGAGGCCGAGCGTGTCAAGACGGCGATCGTCGAGCAAGGTCGCGCCCAGGCGCGGGAGGAGGTCGTCCGCCTCCGGGACCGGGCCATCGCCGAAGCCGACCAGGTAAAGGCGGCCATCCTCGACCGGGCGGCGGGAGCGGCGGCCCGTCGGGAAGCGGCGCTCGCCGAGGCCGAGCGCCTCCGGGCCGAAGCCGAGGCACTGCGTTCGGAGGCCGAACGGGCGAGAGAAGCGGCCGAGGAGGCCCGTCAGGCCGCCCTGTCGGAGAAGCCCGTCGCCGTCGCTCGTGACCAGGGGCGCGACGGCGCGACGGTCACCTTGCTCCGGGCCAGCGAGGTCGGCGGACGAGAGTTCCCCGAGGTGCGCCGCGGCTACGACCGCGAGTCGGTGAGGAAGTGGCTCTCACTCGTCGAGCTCTCCTATGGCGCCCTCGAAGAGGAGCTCGACCGGGCCCGGGGGGAGTGGGACCGGGCCATCGAAGTCCTGTCCGTCACCAGGCTCCTGCTCAGCAGGTTCGGGACGACGGACGAGCACTCCCTGGAAGGGCCGTTCCAGAAGGAGTTCGATCGGGCCCGAGCGGAATGGGCTCGATCCCTCGAGACCCTCGGTACGGCCAGACAGAGCGGCTCCGAGAGGGACTTCCGGTCGGTGCTCGTCGGCACCGCCCAGCTCGAGGCCAAGCTCGGTCGTCGCCTCTTCGGGTACTCCACCTCCCAGGTCGGTCGACTCCTGGACTCCTTGCTGAGCCAGCTGGCCCGCCTCGAGCACGAGATCGCCGTGCTACGGACCGAGAACGACGAGATGCGGGCGCGGCTCCTCCGGCAGGTCTCGCACCCCGGCGAGGTGATCTCGATCGTCGACGAGGGCGATGGCGCCGGGGCGCGGGCGGTCGGGGCGGGACCCGTCCCGATGGCCGAATCGTCCCAGCCCCAGGTCCTGATCGGACCGGCACCCGCGTCCGGCGACACGCCGTCCTAGCTCCGAGGGGCCTGCTTGTCCTCCTACGACACCTACACCGAGATCGCCGGGCCCCTGGTCCTGCCGGCCACGGACGACCCCAGGGTCCGCTACCGCCGCGTGCTCACGCCCCGGCAACGAGTGGCGCTCTGCGTCCTCGTCATCCTCAATCTGGTGGTCAGCGTCACCTTCGTCGTCTGGCTGCTCTCGCCCGGGCACCTCCCCGTCAACCAAGGGGGTCCCTGGTCCGTGGCGCGGGGAGCGGGACTCGTCGCGTTCGTGATCCTCATCTCCATCGAGGTCATCCGACTCGTCCAGAACTCCACTCTCTGGGTCTTCGCCTCCCGCATGCGCGACCCGGTACCGATGGCTCCGCCCTCCGGCCTGCGGGTCGCCGTCCTGACGACCATCGTGCCGTCGAAGGAACCGCTGGACGTCCTGGCCGGGACCGTACGCGACATGAAGCGGATCGAGTACGACGGCCGGGTCGACGTGTGGGTCCTCGACGAGGGCGACGACCCGCGGGTCCGCAACCTGGCCCGAGATCTCGGAGCCCGGCACTTCACGAGAAAGGGACGCCCGGAGTACAACCAGCCGTCGGGACCCTTCCGGGCCAAGACCAAGGCGGGGAACCACAACGCCTGGAGGGCCGAGCACGAAGGCGACTACGACATCGTGGCCCAGATGGACCCCGACCACCGCCCTCTACGGCCGTTCCTGAACCGCACGCTCGGCTACTTCCGGGACCCTGACGTGGCCTTCGTCGTCGCGCCGCAGGCCTACGGCAACGCCGAGGAGTCCTTCGTCGCCGCCGGTGCGGCCGACCAGTCCTTCATGTTCCACGGCGTCATCCAACGGGGCGCCAACGGCCTTGACGCGCCGCTGCTGATCGGCACCAACCACCTCTACCGGGTCGAGGCATGGGCCCAGATCGGTGGCTATCAGGACAGCGTGATCGAGGACCACTTCACCAGCCTGCGGGTTCACACCGCCACGAACCCGCAGACGGGACGGCGATGGAAGGGCGTGTACACGCCGGACATCCTCGCCGTCGGTGAGGGCCCGGTGACCTGGACCGACTACTTCAACCAGCAGAAGCGATGGGCGTACGGGGTGTGGGACGTCGTCCTCCGCCATTCCTCGTCGCTGCTCCCGCAGCTCGGTTGGCGCCAGCGGTACAGCTACGCCGCGCTGCAGTTCTTCTACCCGAGCGTCGGCGCGATCTGGGCGCTCGGCAGCGTCCTCACCGGCCTCTACCTGATCTTCGGGGTCACCGCCATCTTCCTCGACGCCGCCCAGTGGGCGCTGCTCTGGGGAGCGACGGCAGCCGGCCAGCTGGCGCTCGTCGTGTGGCTTCGACGCTTCAACCTGGCGGAGCACGAACGGGACACGTTCGGGTTGGTCGGCCAGGCGCTCTCGGTCTTCGCCAGTCCGATCTACGCCGCCGCCGGCGTGTCGGCGCTGTCCAGGCGGACGCTCCAGTACGTCGTGACGGCCAAGGGCACCCTGGCCAGCCGGGATTGCTTGGCCACCTTCCACCTCCACGCCGCCTGGGCGGTAGGGGCCATGGCTGCCCTGGCGGTGAGCAGCCTGGCCGGCCACACGTACTGGGTGCTGCGACTCTGGGGCCTCTTCACCGCCGTCGCCGCCGGCGTTCCCCTGCTGATGTTCTGGCACACGTGCCGGCGGTACCAGGAGGCGCTGTGGCTGGCCCGGGGCCGCCGGGTGACCGAGGCCTACTTCGCGCCAGTCGCGGCGGCGCGTCGACCGGCGATGCGCCTGGCAACGTCCTCCAGCGCGTCCCGGACCTTCCACAGTCCCGCGGCCTGACGGGGCGATGCGACGCCGGTGGGCTGTCCGCTCCGGTCCATGGGTACTGCTCGTCGTCGCCGTCGGCGCCATCGTCCTGGCCATGGACGCCGATGGCCCTGGGAGGAGCGACGAGGAGCCGACACGGACGGACGCCGATGGCCCGACGAGCACCTCGGAGCCCAGAGGCGAACCGATGGACGCCCCGCCGCCCGCTCCGACACGGTTCTTCGGCGTGAGCACACCCTCGGGTCCCTACAACATGGCCGAGGTGGACGCCTTCCAGTCGGCGGCGGGAAAGAAGCCGGCAGTCGTGATGTTCTCCCAGGACTGGGCCCACGCCCGCTTCCGGGCCGACCTGCTGGACAGCATCGCCGATCGTCCGGGCCCCCCGACGCTGCCGCTGATCACCTGGGAGCCGCGCGATCACAAGGTCGCGGGGAGCGCTCCCGATGCGCCCGCCACCGAGCAGCCCGCGTACTCGTTGGCGCGGATCCTCGACGGCTCCTTTGACGCGTACATCCGGGAGTGGGCCGAAGGTCTACGGGACTGGGGCCGGCCCGTGGGGCTCCGCTTCGCCCAGCAGATGAACGGCAACTGGTTCCCGTGGTCCGAGGGCGTCAACGGGAACGAACCGGGGCAGTACGTGGCCGCCTGGCGCCACCTGCGGGAGATCTTCGACAGCGTGGGCACGACCAACGTCCTCTGGGTCTGGAGCCCCAACGTCAGCTACACGGGGTCGGCGCCACTCGCGCCGCTGTACCCGGGCGACAGCTACGTCGACTGGATCGGGATCGACGGGTACAACGGGGGCACGGCCCTGGGGTGGGGCGGCTGGCTCGGCCCCGAAGAGCTGTTCGCGCCCACCATCCGGGAGATCCGGGCGTTCACGAGCAAGCCACTCGTACTGACCGAGGTGGCGTCCACCGAGGTGGGAGGGAGCAAGGCCCAGTGGATCAACGATCTCTTCCACGCGATGTTGCCGAGGCACCCCGAGGTCCTGGGATTCGTGTGGGTGGAGGCCGAGCGGGAAGCGGACTGGCGCATCGTCAGCTCGGAGACCGCGGCCGCCGCCTTCGCCGCGGGCGTGGCCGATCCCGGCTTCGTCGACGCCCCCACGCTTCCCCGTTGACGGTGTTCCGGGCCAGGACGGTTCGCAGGGCGGCCATCGTCGCCACGGGCATGCTCCTGGCCCTGGTGGCGCGGGCGGCACCGGCGCCGGCCGACGCCGCGGCCGCCGCCAGCGCGACGGCGACGGGGCTCTCGGCGACTGGACCGGTTCCTCTCCCGCCCACGCCCACCGTGACCGCCGAGCAGCCTCCCGATTCGGGGGAGCGCCGTCAGGTGCCTGTCGACCTCGGGCTTCCCCCCCTGGCTGTGACCGCCACGCTCGCCGTGGTCGCCGAGGCGAGCCGGGAGTCCCGTGTGGCCACCCCGGCGTTCCCGGAGCTGATGGACAACGCGCTTCGCCGCCACGTGCCCGAGGCCGCCGTGAACGCCCGGGCGTTCACG
>DASZOE010000267.1:0-2777 GCA_035550945.1 Acidimicrobiales bacterium | reverse complement strand
GGCCACGCCGAACCGCCGGGAGGCGGTCCTCGCCGTCCCCGAGGTGACCGGCTCGGGACTCGCCGCCGACGCGGCCCGGGCCCGGGTCCTGGCCGAGCGCTGGGCGGCCCACGCCGTCGCCGTCACCCGCGGTTCCGACGGGGCCGTCCTCTGGAGCGGCGACGGCCCGCCCCTCGCCGTGCCCGCCTCACCCGCCACTGGTGACCCGTGCGGGGCGGGCGACCGCTTCGCCGCCTCGGTCACCGGCCTCCTCGCCCGCGGCGCCCTTCCGTCCGAAGCGGTGACACGGGCGGTCGCCGACGCATCTCTCTTCATCGCCGACGGTGGAGCGGCGGGCGTGGGTCGGGGTGGCAACGGCGCCGCCCCGAGCCCGGCCCTTGCCGAGGATCCTGCGGAGCTGGCGGCGCGGGTCCGCCGTGAAGGGGGCGTGGTGGTGACGGCCGGTGGGTGCTTCGACGTCCTGCACGCCGGCCATGTCCGCCTCCTGGAGGCGGCCCGGGCCCTCGGTGACTGCCTCATCGTGTGCCTGAACTCCGACGAGTCGGTGCGCCGGCTGAAGGGGCGGGGCCGCCCCGTGGTCTCCGAAGCCGACCGGGCCGAGGTGCTGCGCAGTCTCGGTTCCGTCGACGCGGTGACCGTCTTCGGCGAGGACACGCCGGCAGCCGCCCTCGAACGCCTCCGGCCGCACCTCTTCGTGAAGGGCGGCGACTACGGGGCCCGCGACCTGCCCGAGGCCGAGGTCCTGGCCCGGTGGGGCGGCGAGGCCGTCCTCGTCCCCTACCTGGAGGGCCGCTCCACCAGCCAGCTGCTGGCAGCGGGCGCCCGGGTGCGGACCGCCGGCGCGAGGGCAAAGGAGACCTGAGTGGCGGGGGCGTCGGACCGGCCGCTCCTCGTCGTCCTCCGCCCCCTCGGGCTCGGCGACCTGCTCACCGCCGTTCCCGCCTTCCGGGCCCTGGCCGACGCCTTTCCCGGCCACCGCCGGGTGCTGGCCGCCCCCAAGGTGCTCGAGCCCCTCGCCCTTCTCACCGGCGCCCTGGAAGCGCTGGTGGACACTGCACCCCTCCGGCCGCTGGCGCCGGAGCTGCGACACGCGGACGTCGCCGTCGACCTGCACGGCAAGGGACCGGCGAGCCACCACGTCCTGCTCGCATCCCGGCCCCGCCGCCTGGTGGCGTTCGCCAACCCCGAGGTGCCGGGGACCGCGGGGCTGCCCCCCTGGCGGGAGGGCGAGCACGAGGTCCACCGGTGGTGCCGCCTCCTGGAAGGCTGCGGCATCCCCGCCGACCCCGGCCGCCTCGATCTCGAGCCTCCGCCCGTGGAGCCGCCGGCCCGGGCGCGGGGCGCCACCGTCGTCCATCCGGGGGCCGCCTACCCCGCTCGGCGCTGGCCCCTCGAGCGCTGGGCCGCGGTCGCCCGCCACGAGGTGGCACGGGGCCGTCCCGTCGTGGTCACGGGTGGACCCCAGGAGCAGGCTCTCGCCGGGGACGTGGCGGCGAGGGCCGGGTTGGGCGCCGACGCGGTGCTGGCCGGGCGCACAGGGCTGGGCGAGCTGGCCGCGGCCGTGGCCGCCGCCGGCCGCGTCGTCTCCGCCGACACCGGCGTGGCCCACCTGGCGACGGCCCTGCGCACGCCGTCGGTGGTGCTGTTCGGGCCCGAGTCCCCGGCCCGTTGGGGGCCGCCCCCCGACCGCCCCTGGCACCGGGCGCTGTGGGCCGGCCGGCGGGGGGACCCGAGGGGGAGCCGGCCCGACCCGGGCCTGCTGGCCCTGGGCGTCGACGACGTCGTCGCCGCCCTCGACGTCCTCCCGGGAGCGCCCGTCAGTCCTGTAGCCGCATCTGGATCTCGTCGTAGTACTCGCTGAAGTAGCCCTGGATGTCGCTGAGGGCGAACTCGGGGAGCACCGAGGAGGGCGACTCCCGCTCGAGCAGGAACTCCATCGACTCCCGCACGAGCACGTCGGGATCGACGTCACCCAGCTCGAGCTCCTCGACCATGCGCGGCGGCACGGTGACCCGGTGGTTGGTGGCGGTGTCGCCGTCCCGCAGCTCCACCTCGTAGGTCGTCTCGTCCTGCTTGTTCAGCGTGATCTCGCTCACGGGGTCCTCCTCGCCTCGACCCTTCTATGCCTTCCCGGAGGGTGGCCGGGCGATGCCCGGGGTAGGGACGGGACCATGGAGCGAGCCAGCGACAAGCATGCCCAGCGCCTCGACGAAGCTCTCGCCGCCGACACCCGCTCGGTGGTCCAGGGATCGCCGATAGAGGCCCGGGACGGTGACGAGCGCCTGCAGGAGGGCGGCGAGGGACCCGAGGCCGCGAACACCGCGACCGGTCCCGGAGCCGGTCTCGACGAGCGCGACGGACGCAGCGAGCTGGCCCGCCACCTGCGTCCCTCGGCCTTCCCCGGCGATCGGGACGGCCTGCTCGAGGTGGCCCGCGACGAGAACGCCCCGGGAGCGGTGCTCGAGGCCCTCGCGGTGCTGCCCGGGGGCGTGGAGTTCGGCAACGTCGAAGCCGTCTGGGAGGCGCTCGGCGGCCGCGGCGAGAGCCGGCCCTAGCAGCCCGGCCCCGAGACCTACGAGCCCTAGCCCCGGCCCCTAGTCCCCGGCCGACTAGGAGAGCTCGGCGTCCCGCTCGTCGGGCGGGAGGGTCAGCGCCTGCTCCAGGGCGTCGGCCTCCGGCACCTCCGGCTCGAGGGGCGGGATGACGGGCACCTCGTCGTCGGGGTCGGGCGCCAGGCGCTGCTCGGCGACGTCGGCGTCCGGGGCTTCGGGCGGGAG
>DASZOE010000266.1:0-2914 GCA_035550945.1 Acidimicrobiales bacterium | reverse complement strand
GCCCGGGCCGACGCGGGGTCGTCAGGCAGCTCGGAGCAGCTCGAGGGCTTCGGCGCGCGCTTCGCCTTCTCGCGAAAGATGCCGCGCACCACGCTGGTCCGCGTGTATGACCCGGGCTTCTGGACGCCGCGCATCGTCATGCAGAGGTGCTCGGCCGGTGGCGCTCGCAGAGCGAATAGAACGGCAGTCGCGATACGGCGACGATCTCGTCGTAGCCGTCGGCAGCAAACGTGGTCGGGTCCACGGTCTCGCGGTAGCCGGCGGTGAGCTCCGCCTACGTGCGCGGCCCGCCGGCGTGACGAGGAGCCCGGGACGCTCGGCGTCGTCCGGCTCGGCCAGCCGCAGCAGCGAGCGGAAGGCGCGCTCGGCGACGTCGGCCGGCCGTGGCGGGCGGCCGTTCTCGGGCCACGCTCTCCGCTTCGGGCTCGTCACAGCAGTGAGCCTTGCCACTCGATCGGGCTTGGCCCTCATCGGCGGAGACTCCGCGTGCAACTAGCGGGCCGATCCGCAGCGTCGCTCGGAGCCGGCTTCGTCGTGAGCAAGCCGGCGTCTCGTGCAGCGCCGATCACCTTGGCGACGCGTGCGAGCCGAGCACCCTGCGCACGCGCAACGACGAGCGTGTCCTCGTCCGGTCCGCCGGTGTGGTGGTCGCTCGTGAAGGACGCGCCGTAAGGGTTCCCGCCACCGTTGAAGACCTCGTGGACCGTGTACCCGAGTGGAACGATGATCGCACCCCAGTGGTACAGGGTGTTGTTGAGGGCGAGAATCGTCGACTCCTGCCCGCCGTGCTCGGTCTGCGAGGACGTGAACGCCGTCGCGACCTTGTCGACCAGCCTCCCCTGCTGCCAGAGCTCTCCGGCAAGGTCGAGGAACAGCTTCAGCTGGGCCGAGACGTTGCCGAACCGGGTAGGCGTCCCAAAGGCGATGCCGTCGGCCCACTCGATGTCCTCGAGCCGCGCATCAGGCTCATCCTCGATCTCGGAGCGGTGCCGGCCCCAGTGCTGCTTCGCGGAGATCAGCAGCTCCTGGTTCAGCTCCGCGACGTGGCGAAGCCGAACCTCGGCGCCTTCCGACGCCGCTCCCTCCGCCACGGCGCGAGCGAGCCCGTCCACGTTGCCACGGGCGCTGTAGTAGACGACTGCGATGCGAGCAAGGCGTTCGGCGAGTGGGCTGGTCATCGTCTCAACGGTGACGACCCGCGTCGCGATGGCAATCGGTACGTGTGATTTGCCATCGCCCGACGCGATCGCCGTGACCTCATCCGCCCGCCACCCTCAACCGAGCTATGACCTTCGTTCCGCGAAACACCTCTCGCGCGCCGATCGAGGAGGATGCTGCGCATCGGTTGCCTGTCCTCGGCCGCGCCCCAGAACTGGTCGGCGTCGATCTGTGGTTCAACACCCCGGACGGCGAGCCGCTGAGGCTCTCGGCCCTTCGCGACCGCGTCGTCCTGCTCGAGTTCTGGACCTTCGCGTGCGTGAACTGCCAGCGCACCCTCCCATTCCTGCGTCGGATCCACGATCAGTACCAGCCCGACTTCACGGTCGTGGGCGTCCACACTCCCGAGTTCGCGTTCGAGCGGTCCGTTCAGAACGTCGAGCCTGCCGTGCGAGAGCAGGCGCTCGAATATCCCGTCGGCCTGGACAACGACTTCATCGCATGGAACGCATACGGAAACCGGTACTGGCCGACGATGTACCTCATCGATCGCGCCGGTCAGGGTCGCTACACGCAGATCGGCGAGGGCAATTACGGTCGTACTGAAGCTGCCATTCGCGCGTTGCTCGCCGAAGCGTCGACCCAGCCGCCGAGACAAGAGCAGCCTCCCGACGAAGTTCGATGGCTTCGAACCTCAGGTGCGGGATTGGTTTCGGGGTCTCGAGCGGAGAACCGCAAGAGCATGTCCGATCCACCCTTTCCGGCGTGCTCACTCCCGAGCGAGTGGTCGGCGTGGAGACCGGCTCTTGTCCACCACCGGTGTGCGCGACGACCCGAGCCCGTCCTCATCGGCGTGAGCTAGGTGCCCGACTCCTGCGCCGCGGTGAGGCTGCTCGGGCCCCTTAGGGCCTAGCCCGGAAGGGGTTATGTAGCCCCCGTCGAATCTTGTGATCGGCCGGCCATCGTGCCACTCGATCAGGAGGTTGATGATGGGACTGGTTAGCCGTGATGACGGTTGGCGGATGCCGGATTGGCTGTGGGAGCGGATCGAGCCGTTGTTGCCGGCGCCGCCGTCGCATCCGCTTGGTTGCCACCGCCCGCGGGTGGCGAACCGTAGGGCGATGGATGCGATCTTGTTGGTGTTGCGCACGGGCATGCAGTGGAACGCGCTCGACGCGACCGGGGTCTGCTCGTCAAGCTCGGCACACCGGCGCTTTCAGGAATGGGAACGCGCTGGCGTGTTCGCCGAGATCTGGCGGCAGGGCCTGTTGGAGTACGACAAGGTCGTGGGGATCGACTGGGACTGGCTGGCCGCCGACGGCGCGATGACCAAGGCGCCGCTGGGCGGCGAGAAGACCGGCCCAAATCCCACTGACAGAGCCAAAAAGGGGCGAAACGTTCGGTTCTCAGCGAGGCAGCGGGGGTCCCGGTCGGGCTGGCGCACGACGGCGCCAACCGCAACGACCACAAGCTGCTGAAAGCCCCGCTGGACTAGATCCCGATCGATCGACCCAAGCCGACCGCCGAGGCGCCGCAGGGCCTTTGCGTCGACAAGGCCTACGACAACGCCGAGTCGCGCGACCTCGCCGCCGACCACGACCTGACGGCGCACATCCGCAGCCGCGGCGAGGAGATCGAAACGAAGGCTCGCACGCCGGGCTGGCGCGCCCGGCGCTGGGTCGTCGAAGCCTGCCACTCCTGGATCAACCGCAACCGCGCGCTGCTCGTCCGCTGGTCAAAAAAAGACGAGAACCAC
>DASZOE010000265.1:0-5873 GCA_035550945.1 Acidimicrobiales bacterium | reverse complement strand
CAACGTGCTGGCCGACCGGCCCGAGATCCGGGGGATGATCGCCCGGGTGCCCCACCTGGTGGCGGTCGAGGAGAGCGCCGACGAGCCCACGCCGCGGGGCCGCCGCGGCCATGGAAGCGAGGGAGGCACGCCATGAAGGTCCACGACCTGCGCCCCGCTCCGGGAGCGAGCCGGCCCCGCGGCGTGGGCTCGTCGGCGCTCTCCTCGACCGCCACCAGGTGGGGCACCCGGGCGATCATGCCCCGGATCTCGGGCCGGTCGGCCAGCACGTTGCTCTTGCCGATGCGGCCCAGCCCGAGGGCCCGGAGGGTGCCCCGGTGGGCGGGACGCGTCCCGATGGCGGACCGCACCTGTGTGACTCTCAGTGACACCTACGCCACCTCGGTGGGGACGTGGGGGCCCCGGCGGGACTCGTTGTAGGCCCGCAGCAGACCCGCCGGGGTGACCTCCTCGGGCGACTTGCCCCGCATCCGGGCCACCTCGTCGGGCCGCTTCAGGGCCCGCAGGCCGGCCACCGTGGCGTGGGCCACGTTGATGGCGTTGGAGGACCCCAGGGACTTGGCCAGGATGTCGTGGACGCCGGCCGACTCGAGGATGGCCCGGGCCGCCCCGCCGGCGATGACGCCGGTGCCCGGCGCCGCCGGCTTGAGCAGCACCCGGCCCGCGCCCCGCTCGCCGAGGATGGGATGGGTGATGGTGCTGCCGGCGAGGGGGACGTCGAAGAGGTTCTTCTTGGCCTCCTCGATCCCCTTCTGGATGGCGGCCGGGACCTCCTTGGCCTTGCCGTAGCCGAGGCCGACCTTGCCGCCGCCGTCCCCGACCACCACCAGGGCGGTGAAGGAGAACCGGCGGCCGCCCTTCACGACCTTGGCCACCCGGTTGATGCTGATGACCCGCTCGGCGAACTGGCTCTCAGCCATGCGTCGCCTCCCGCCACTGCGTTCGGGCCACGCAGGCCCACTGCGTTCGGGCCACGCAGGCCCGGGGGTTGCGTGCTCGTTCCATTACAGCTCCAATCCTGCCTCTCGGGCCGCCTCGGCCACCGCCGCCACCCGGCCGTGGTAGAGGAAGCCGCCGCGGTCGAAGACCACCCGGGTGACGCCCGCCGACCGGGCCCGCTCGGCGACCAGGCGGCCGACGTTGGTGGCCGCATCCTTGTTGCCCGTCGGGCCCGTGCGGAGGTCGGGCTCCACCGTGCTGGCCGCGGCCAGCGTGCGACCGGCGGTGTCGTCGATGACCTGGGCGGTGATGTGGCGGTTCGAGCGGAACACGGCCAGCCGGGGCCGCTCCGCCGTCCCCCGGACGCGCTTGCGCACCCGGCGGTGCCGCCGCTGGCGGGCGACGACCTTCTCCTTGGCGGACGTGGTCATAGGAGACACCTCGAACGGGGATGGGCGCCGGCCCCGCTCGGCCAAACGCTGCCATGGGCTGGCGAAATCATCACTTGGCGGCCTTCCCGGCCTTGCGGCGCACGACCTCGCCCGCGTACCGCACGCCCTTGCCCTTGTACGGCTCGGGCTTGCGGATGGCGCGGATCTCGGCGGCCACCTGGCCCACGGCCTGCTTGTCGTTGCCCTTCACCGAGATCCGGGTGGGGGCGGGAACCTCGAAGGTGATGCCCTCGGGGGCCTCGACCACCACCGGGTGGCTGAAGCCGAGGGCGAGCTCGAGGCGGTTCGACCCCTGGGCCGTGGCCCGGTAGCCGACGCCGACGATCTCGAGGTCGCGTGTGAAACCCGCCGTCACCCCGACCACCATGTTGTTCACCAGCGAGCGGGTGAGCCCGTGGAGGGCCCGGTGCTGGCGCTGGTCGTCGGGGCGCTCGACCACCAGCTCGCCGTCGTCCTGGCGGACGGTCATGTCCGGCGGCAGGGCCTGCTCGAGCGTGCCCCTCGGGCCGCGGACGGTGATGCGGCCGCCGGCCACGGAGACTTCGACGCCGGCGGGCAGCGGGATGGGAGCTCTTCCGATCCGGGACATCAGGACCTCAGCTCACCGTTCACCAGACGTAGCACAGGACCTCGCCCCCGACCCGACGCTCGCGCGCCTCGCGGTCGGTCATCAGGCCCTGACTCGTGGACAGCACGGCCACGCCCAGACCGCCCAGGACTCGGGGGAGGCGATCGGCCTTGGTGTACACCCGAAGCCCGGGCTTGCTCACCCGGCGTAGGCCGGAGATCGTCGGCACCCGCTCGGGCGTGTACTTCATCACGATCTCGAGCGTGCGGCCGGGGCGCGAAGGGTCGTCGGCCACCCTGAAGTCAGCGATGTAGCCCTCCTGGCGGAGGATGGCCGCGAGCGACTCCTTGAGCTTGGACGAGGGCATGCGCACCGTCTCCTGGGCGGCCACCGACCCGTTGCGGATCCGGGTGAGCATGTCGGCGATGGGGTCCGTCATCGTCATGGGCGCCTCACCAGCTGGCCTTGGTCACGCCCGGCACCTCGCCGGCGTGCACCATCTCGCGCAGGCAGATCCGACACAGCCCGAAAGTACGGTAGACCGCCCGCGGCCGACCGCACCGCCGGCACCGGGTGTAGGACCGCACGCGGAACTTCGGCTTGCGTTGCTGCTTTTGGACCAGTGCCTTCTTCGCCAATACTCGCTCCTCGAATTCTCGCTACTGCTCGCGGCGGAAGGGGAAGCCGAAGGCGTCGAGCAGAGCCCGGCCCCCCGCGTTGTCGCGCGCGGTGGTCACGATCGTGATGTCCATGCCCCGGACGGTGTCGACCTTGTCGTAGTCGATCTCCGGGAAGATCAGCTGCTCGTCGACGCCGAAGGTGTAGTTCCCCCGACCGTCGAAGGCGTCAGGGGGCAGGCCCCGGAAGTCGCGCACTCGGGGGATGGCCATGCTGATGAGGCGGTCGAGGAACTCCCACATGCGGTCGCCCCGGAGCGTGACCTTGGCACCGATGGCGTTGCCCTCGCGCAGCTTGAAGCCCGCAATCGAGCGTCGGGCCCGCGTCACCAGCGGCTTCTGGCCGGTGATGACGGTGAGGTCGCCGACCGCGCCGTCGAGGAGCGACGCCTGCTGGGTGGCCCGCCCGACACCCATGTTCAGGACGATCTTCTCGAGGCGGGGAACCTCCATGATGTTGGCCAGCCCGAGCTGCTCCTTGAGGGCGGCCTGGATCTCGTCGTTGTAGCGCCGCTTGAGACGGGGCAGCTCGCGTGCCGGCGCGCTCTCGGAGACGCTCACAGGTCGCCCCCGCACTTGCGGCAGATGCGGACCTTGTTGTCGCCGTCGAGCCGGTAGCCGACGCGGGTGGGCCCACAGTTGGAGCACAGGATGGCAACCTTGGACACCGGCATCGGCATGTCCTTGTCGATGATCCCGGCCTGCATGGTGGCCCGCAGGGCCTTCTGGTGCTTCTTCGCCGTGTTCACGCCGTCGACGATGACCATGCCCCGCTGGGGGAGGGCGCGCATGATCTCGCCCTCCTTGCCCCGGTCCTTGCCCGAGAGCACCCGAACCCGATCACCCTTCTTCAGTTTCATCACAGCACCTCTGGTGCGAGGGAGACGATCCTCATGAACTTCTTGTCGCGGAGCTCCCGGCCCACGGGCCCGAAGATTCGGGTGCCCCGGGGCTGGAGCTGGTCGTTGATCAGCACCGCCGCATTCTCGTCGAAGCGGATGTAGGAGCCGTCGGGACGGCGCTTCTCCTTCTTGGTGCGCACCACGACGCACTTGACCACGTCGCCCTTCTTCACCGACGTACCCGGGATGGCGTCCTTGACGGTGGCCACGAAGATGTCGCCGATGGACGCGTAGCGCCGCTTGGAGCCCCCGAGGACCTTGATGCACAGGACCTCCTTGGCGCCGGAGTTGTCGGCCACCCGGAGACGCGATTCCTGCTGTATCACCGGGCGCGCTCCAGCACCTCGACGACGCGCCAGCGCTTCGTCTTGGAGAGCGGCCGGGTCTCGGCGACGCGCACCCGGTCGCCCACCTTGAGGTCGTTGGCCTCGTCGTGGGCGTGCACCCGCTTCGTGCGCTGCACGGTCTTGGCGTAGCGGGGGTGGCGCACGCGCTCGACGACGGAGACGACCGCGGTCTTCTCCATCGCCACCGAGACCACCGTGCCCTCCCGCACCTTCCGGCCGTTGGCCCGGGCCTCGGCCCCGGGCGTCGTCTGCTCAGCCATCGGACTCCTCCCTGGACCGGCGGGCGGCCTCGGACCCCACTCCGGCGACGACGCCCCGGCGGCTGGCCTCGACGCGGGCCCGGCGCTGGGCCGTCTCCTGCTCGCGGCGGGCGACCTCGGCCGCTTCCTCGGCCTCGGCGGCGGCGATCTCGCGCTCCCGGAGAAGGGTCGTGACGCGGGCCACCTCCTTGCGGACCTGCCCGATGCGCGCGTAGTTGTCGAGCTGCCCGGTGACGTGCTGGAACCGGAGGTTGAACAGCTCCTGGCTGGCCTCGGCCAGACGGGTCTCCAGCTCGTCGTCGTTGAGCTCGCGCAGCTCGGAGGCCTTGGTCACGTGAGCACCTCCTCGGAGCGGACGACGACCTTGGCCTTGATCGGCAGCTTCTGGATGGCCCGCTCCATGGCCTCGCGGGCGAGGGTCTCGGAGACGCCGGCCAGCTCGAACATGACACGGCCGGGCTTGACCACCGCGACCCAGTGCTCGGGATTGCCCTTCCCGGACCCCATCCGGGTCTCGGCCGGCTTCGCCGTCACCGGCTTGTCCGGGAAGATCGTGATCCACACCTTCCCGCCCCGCTTGATGTGACGGGTCATGGCGATACGGGCGGCCTCGATCTGGCGGGCGGTGATCCATCCGGGCTCGAGGGCCTGGATGCCGAAGTCGCCGTAGGCGATCTGGGTGGCGCCCTTGGCCGTGCCCGTGCGCCGGCCCCGGTGCTGCTTGCGATGCTTGACCCGCTTGGGCATCAACATGGCGTCACTCGTCCCCCGTCCGGAAGTGCGGAGTCTCGTGGTGCTGGCGGGTGCGCCGCTCGATCTCCTCCTCCTCGGCGAGGAGGCGTTCGAGCTCGGGGTCGGCCTCGCGGATGACGGGCGGGGCCTCGGCTCCCTCCTCGGTGACCGCCGCAGGTGCGGGGGTCGTGCCCTCCTCGGCCTCCGGCCGGCGCCGGCCGCCGCCCGCGGAGATGATGCGACGGGGACGGGCGTGACCGGAGGTCTCGCCCACGGCCATGGCCGCCTCGCGGGAGATCTTGTCCTCGGTGGAGGTGCGGTAGGGCAGGATGTCGCCCTTGTAGATCCAGACCTTCACGCCGATGCGCCCGAAGGTGGTGCGGGCCTCGCGGAAGCCGTAGTCGATGTCGGAGCGGAGGGTGTGCAGGGGCACCCGACCCTCGCGGTACCACTCGCTGCGGGCCATCTCCGAGCCGCCCAGCCGCCCCGAGCACTGCACCCGGATGCCCTGGGCGCCGGCCTTCTGGGCCGTCTGCACGGCCCGCTTCATGGCCCGGCGGAAGCTCACCCGGCCGGCCAGCTGGTCGGCCACACCCTGGGCGATGAGGGCGGCGTCGAGCTCGGGCTGCTTGATCTCCTGGATGTTCAGCTGGATCTTGGCGTTGTTCGTCATCTTGGCCAGGTCGGCACGGAGGCGGTCGGCCTCGGCACCCCGGCGGCCGATGACGATGCCGGGACGAGCCGTGTGCACGTCGACCCGCAGCCGGTCACGGGTGCGCTCGACCTCGATGC
Source organism: Acidimicrobiales bacterium (assembly GCA_035550945.1). Taxonomy (GTDB): domain Bacteria; phylum Actinomycetota; class Acidimicrobiia; order Acidimicrobiales; family AC-14; genus DASZOE01. Next base: position 204 of record DASZOE010000265.1, on the reverse strand, counting down.
GGCTGATGGCGGCATGGGGGAGCTGGCGCATCAGGTAGTCGCGGATCTTCCAGTCCTCGATGAGGTAGTCGGTGTACTCCCGGGTGCTGAACCACCGCGACTTCCAGTCGGTGGTGACCCCGAGGCGGAACCCGTAGGGATTGACCTTCTGACCCATGCCTACTCCTCGTCCTCGGGCTGGCGCTCGGCCTCGCCCGGCTGCCC
>DASZOE010000264.1:0-6456 GCA_035550945.1 Acidimicrobiales bacterium | reverse complement strand
CGCCGGCGTTGAAGTACGGGAGCCAGTCGGCCGGACCCTGCCAACCCGCGAGCTGGGCCGACATCATCCCGCCGTTGCTGCGGTCGCCGTTGCGGATGATCCGGTAGCCGCCCGCCTCGGGCAGCTCGCGCGCCTCCCAGCCGAGCAGCTCGCCGTAGAAGGCGGCCGCCGCCTCCATGTCGGACGTCACCAGGTCGTTCCAGCACAGGCACCCGGGGTCGTTGACGCGCGTCGCGCCGATGCTGGACCGAGCCTCCCAGAGGGCGAGCCGGGCCCCGACGGGATCGACGATGAGGGCCGTGCGACCGGCGTCCTCGACGTCGAACGGCTCGTTCAGCACGGTGCCGCCGAGCCCCGCCACCCGGCTGGCGACCTCCTCGATCCCGTCGACGGTCACGTAGGAGAGCCAGCGGGCCGGGACCCCCGCCGCCCGCTGGTCCCCGGACTGGCCGTAGAGGCCGGCCACCACGTCGTCGTCGCGCCGGAACGTGGTGTAGGTGCCGGCCACCCCGGTCCGGTCCTCGGGCTCCCAGCCGAAGAGGCGTCCGTAGAAGTCCTTGGCCCCCTCCACGTCGGGGGTTCCCAGGTCGGCCCAGGAGAACGTGCCGTTCGGGTAGCCGGTGCGCCTGCCCATTCCTCTCCTCTCGTCGTGCCGGGGGATACCGTCGCGCGTCAGTGGCCCCTGCCGCCGTCGTCCGCCGCCAGACCGTCCCCAGCCTCGTCGTCGAGCGCGCCCTCTGGGAGCAGGGAGCCGAGGTCGTGGTCGGTGTCGACGAGGTCGGACGCGGCTCCTGGGCCGGCCCCATCTCGGTGGGGGCCGCCATCCTGCCCCCCGACCGGCGCGTCTACAAGGTGCGGGACTCCAAGATGCTGACCGAGGCCGAGCGCGAGCACATCTTCCCCCGCATCGCGGGCTGGTGCCGGGCGTGGGCCGTGGGCCACGCCAGCCAGGTGGAGTGCGACGAGCTGGGCATGTCCGAGGCCCAGCGCCTGGCCGCGCGTCGGGCCGTCGACGGCCTCGGCCTGGAGCCCGACGCCGTTCTGGTCGACGGCCGGTGGGACTTCGTGGGCACGGGCCGGGTGCAGCGCATCGTCAAGGGCGACGCCTCATGCCTCTCCATCGCCGCCGCGTCGATCCTGGCCAAGGTCACCCGCGACCGCATCATGCGCGCCGAGGCCCGCCACTTCCCGGGGTACGACTTCGATCTCAACAAGGGCTACCCGTGCCCCCGCCACAAGGCCGCCCTCGCCGCCTGGGGCCCCACGGCGATCCACCGCCGGGCGTGGGTCTTCATGGACCACCTGCCGTGGGGAGGCGTCCCCCGCTTCGTGCGCCCCGACGCGCAGCTCGAGTTGTGGGACGAGACGGGTTGACGCGTCCCGACTTCGTGCTGGCGCCCGCGGGCCGGTACGTTCGTTTCTCGTGAGCCGCCGAGATGCCCTGCTCCTGAAGGCCGCCGTCGTGTGGACCGTGCTCGTGTGGGGGGTGTTCCTGCGCAACCTCCTCATGGGCGACACCGACCGCTCGGTGGGCTTCAAGGTCGTCCACACCGTGCTGGCCGTCGTGTCCCTCGCCTTCGCCGCCGGCATCTGGTCGGTGGCGTCCCGGAGCCGGCAACGGGCGCCCGACCGCGCCGGTACGCGCTCCTAGGCGTCATCGCCAGCGCCGGCTTCGCGTCCGGCGACCGCTTCGTCGTCGGCTACTGGCAACAGTCACCGCTGGGGCCCGTCACCGACCTCATGTGGGCCGCGCCCGACGGGGAGCGCCGCCTCGTCGCGCCCTCGCCCGAGGTGGCCGCCTTCGTGTCCGCCGTCTACCGCTTCGACCGCACGGAGGTGACGCCGCTGCAGGCCGGCCTCTGCGGTCGGGCCCCGCAGGCCGGCCCGGACGACTGGCGACTCCGGCTGTCCGCCCCTGAGCTCGGTCTCGAGCTCTTCCTCCGGGCCGGGCGGGGCTGGCGGATACCCTTCCCCCGCCCTCCGTGGTTCACCCGATGGGTGGAGGCGCCCGTCGCCCGCCGGCTGCTCGGCGTGCGGGCGTACGGGGTGAGCCCGATGGGCGTGCGGGAGTGGTACCGGGCCGACGCCTACCGCCCGGTGGTGGCCGCCACCGCCACGCTGGGGGGGCGGGACCTGGGCCCGGCGGGGCCTCTCCACCCGCCCGTGGGGTTCGGGTTCAGCGAGCCTCCCCGCCACCCGTCGATGGTGTGGGTCCGTCCCCTCCTGGAGGACCGCTCGGGGGCGCTGGCGGCAGTGATGCCGCCTCCGGCTCCTCCGCCGCAGGGGCGCCCACGCCCACGGCCACGTCGAGGGCGAGGGTGAGGCAGCGGCAGGCGCCGCCCGCCTTCTGGAACTCGTCCATGGGCGTCACGGCCACGTCGAAGCCCCGGGCCTCGAGCTCGCGCCCGAGCCGGGGCGGGCACGAGGGCATCACGACGGTGGTGCCCACCACCACCGAGTTGGCGCAGAAGGCGAGGACCTCGTCACGCTCGAGCACGATGGGGTCGGCGACCAAGGCCTGCACCATGCGCCTTCCGTAGGGGTCCCAGGCGTCGGGGGCGACGACAGCAGCCCGCGCGTCGAGGGGGCACAGGCTCAGGTCGAGGTGGTAGAGCCGGGCGTCGACCAGCTCCAGCGGGCGGAACTGGGCGCCGAGGAGCCGGGAGAGGGCCAGGTGGGCGGCCGCGTCCGAGCGGAACCGGTAGCCGGACACGAATCCCTGACCCATGGGCAGGGCGTCGCCCGCGCCCTCGTGGGACACCCCGTCGGGCAGGGAGACGACCTCCCAGCCGTGGGAGGAGAACCACTCCACGTAGTGGGGCACCTCGCCCTGGCGCTCGGCGTGGCGGAAGCGGCTGGGCACGAAGCACCCCCGGTTGAGGGTGCCGGCGTTGGCGCAGAACACCAGGTCGGGAAGACCGGGACGGGGTTCGAGGACCTCGATCTCGGCGCCCGCGCCTCGGAGGGTGGCGGCCAGCATCTCCCACTGGTCCCGGGCCCGCTCGAGGTCGACGGCCACTTCGCGGTGCATCCACGGGTTGATCTCGTAGAGGACCCCGTAGTGCTCGGGGGGGCACATGAGGAACCGCCGCCCCCAGGGCAGGGTCACGATCGCGAGGCGCGGAGCTGGGCGGCCAGGGTCTCGAGGAAGAGGCCCACGTCGGTGACGATGCCCAGGGCCTGGCGGCTGCCCCGGTCGGCGAGCTTGGTCACGACCGCCTGGTTGATGTCGACGCAGTAGGTCTCCACTCCGGCGGGGAGCACGTTGCCGGTGGCGATGGCGTGGAGGGTGGAGGCCAGCATCAGGGCGACGGCGACCCCGGGGACGAGGGCCCGCATGGCGTCGGCCGCCTCGACGACGTCGACGATCACGTCCGGGAGGGGACCGTCGTCGCGCACGGACCCGGCGAGCACCCAGGGCACCCGGCGCCGGACGCACTCGTACATGACGCCGCCGGTGAGCCACCCGTCCTCTACCGCCGCCGCGATGGAGCCGCGCCGCCGCACCTCGTTGATCGCCCGCAAGTGGTTGCTGTGCCCGCCGTGGGTGGGAGTCTCCCCGCCGAGGGGAACGCCCAGCGACGTGCCCGCCACGTTCGACTCGATGTCGTGGGTCGCGAAGCCGTTCCCGGCGAAGAGAACGTCGATCCACCCCTCCCGCACGAGCTCGGCCAGGTGGGGCGCGGCGCCGGTGTGGACCACTGCCGGCCCGCACACGGCGAGCACCTTCCCGCCCGCGGCGCGGGCCGCCCGCACCCGCTCGGCGACGCGGGCCACCAGGACGTCCTTGGGCTTCTCGGAGGACACCTCCGACGTCATGAACTCGAAGGGGCTCGACCCCCGCGGCTTGTCGAGGGCCGAGACCCGGACGCCCTCGTCGCCGACCACCACCTGGTCGCCGACCGCCACCCGGTGCATCGGGACGGTGCGCACCCTGCCCTCGGGGAGCACGACGAGCGCGCAGTCCATCTCCGGGTTGTCGACCTCCACCCACCGGCCCGAAAGGCGCACGGCGGTGGGGAGGTTCGTGGTGGAGTAGAACCCGACGGGCAGGACCCCGGCCTGGTCGGCCACCACCACCGTGGCGTCGGTCTGGGCGACGCGGTTGGCGCCGTGCACCTGCAGATCCACCAGCAGCCGGGCCAGCGTCTCCTCGTCGGGAGCTTCGATCTCCAGCCGGGCTCGGCTGGCGTCCACGTTGGTCCTGCCGATCTCGACCTCGACCATCCGGTAGTCGGCCCCGGCGTCGAGGATGACGTCGAGGACCTTGGCCAGGACGAGGGAGTCGATGATGTGGCCCTCGACCTCGACCGTCTCGCGCACCATCAGCTCTCGTCCGCCCGCGCCGGCGGCAGGGGCGGAGGAGGCGCGTCGGCAACGCGGGCCAGCTCCTCCCGGCGCACCGTGGGCGGGGGTGGGGCGTCTTCGCCGTCGTGGGTCTCGCCGTCGGCGCCGGCCTCCACCTCGTGCTCGAGCTCGTGCTCCTCGCGCTCGGCCTGCTCGGCCAGGTGCTCGGACACGGGGATCTCCTCCTCGCCGATGGTGGGCTCCGGCTTCGGCGCCCCTCTTCGGAAGTCCCACAGGTCGCGTACGACGACCTGGAGCACGCCGGCGGCGGGGATGGCCAGCAGCGCACCGACGAAGCCGAAGAGCTCGACGCCCATGAGCACGCTCACGAGCACGAAGAGCTGGTTGATCTGCACCGTCTTGGACATGATCACGACCTGCAGGACGTGGTTCTCGAACTGCTGGTAGACGATGTAGAGGATGAGCATGCCGAAGCCGGCCTCGTTGGAGTGCAGGAAGGCGACGCCCACGGTGGGGATGGCACCGAGCGTCGCCCCCACGAGGGGGATGAGATCGGTGAAACCCACCCACAGGGCCAGCACGCCGGCGAAGGGCACGTCGAAGACGAGGAGGCCGATGTAGGTGACGGTGGCGGCGATCACGCTGATCGCCAGATTGCCCATGACATAACCGGTGAGGGCCCGAGAGCAGTCGCGGGCGACGGCCTCCACCCGCTCCCGGCGGGGCGGCGACAGCATGCCCAGTCCGCTGACCAGCAGGTCGGGGCCGTAGAGGATCATCAGGAAGGACAGGACGAGGATGGTCAGCAGGGCGAGCAGCCCGCTGGCCACCGACCGGGCCACGCTCACCGCGCCGCCCCCGGCCGAGCTGATCCACTGGTCGATCCTGTCGCGGTTCTCCTCGATCCTCCGGTCGAGGTCGTAGCGCTTGACCAGCTTCCCGACCGTCCCCTCGCCCGCTCGGGCCTCGGCGACGAACTCGGGAAAGCTGTCGGCGAACTCCTGCACCTGGTCGACGAGTGGCCGGATGACGGCGTAGAGCATGCCGGAGACGAGGGTGATGCCGACGAGGTAGACGACGAGGGCGGAGAGGCCCCGGCTGATGTGCAGGTGGCGGCGGAAGAACTCGACCGGTTGGTTGAGCACGACCGCGAAGAAGGCGGCGATGAGCAGCCAGGCCTCGATGCGGGCGAGGAGGACGACGAGGTAGAGCCCGACGACGGTGGCCAGCACCAGCCCGATGGTGGCGAGGATGGTCCGCACCGGAACCGGGCGCGGCTCCTGAGGCACCTCAGGAGCCTACCTGTGGCCCCGCGATACCCTGCGGACGCCATGGGTCAGGAGATCACCGTCACCCGCAAGTCGACGTCCCGCCCGGGTGTGGTCGTGTTCGAGCTCAACCGCAGCCTCACGGGGATGGGCCACGAGCGCTACCGCTCGCCCGACGTGGTCGGCCACCGGGCGGTGGACGAGCTGGCCCGGCGCCTCTTCGTCGCCGGAGGGGTGCGGTCCGTGCACGTGTACTCGAACATCGTCACGGTGGAGCTGACCGACGGGAACGGGGGAGAGGCCCTGGAGGAGGTCATGCGCGACCTCTTCACGTACTACCGCGAGGGCGTGGAGGTCGCCGACCCGATGGCCGGCCTCCGTGGCCCGAACGCAGCGGCCGGCACCGCTTCCGAGGCCTGAGGCGAGCGCCCCTAACGGTCGCGCTTGGCGATGGCGCCGACCCGGTCGCCGACGATGATCAGGAACGCGGCCGCGGCGATGGCCACGATCGAGCCGATGAGGTTGAGCTCGAGGATGTCGCCCGTCCCGAGGGCGTTGGCCACGACGCCGCCGACGACCGAGCCGATCAGGCCGAGGAGCAGCGTCATCCCGATGCTCAGGTGCTGTCGGCCGGGGACGATGAGCCGGGCGAGAGCGCCGACGACCAACCCGAAGACGACAAACCCGATCATGCTCCCGTCCTCTCCGATGCGGTCGGGCCATGATGCCATCCGGGGCGGGTGCGGACTCGACGAGCCGAGCCGGATCGGGGAACATGTGTTCGCTACACTTGGGCGGTGACCTCCGCGTCGCCTGCGACCGCCGCCCCCCTCATCCCTCGCCCCGCTCTCCCTGCCGAGGTGCTGAGCCGGGCCCGGCC
>DASZOE010000263.1:0-5318 GCA_035550945.1 Acidimicrobiales bacterium | reverse complement strand
GGCGGCCCCCGGCGTCCAGAGCCGGGCGGGGACGGCCCGCCCGGCGACGGCGAGCTCGAAGCGCCGTTCGGTGACGCCGCCGTCGTGGAGCGGCTCGCCGAGCCATCGCGGCGTGGACGCGGTCACGGTCGCCGGAGCCTACGGGCTCGGAGACCCGACGGCGGGGTCGGTGTGTACCCTCGTCCGGGATGCACGACCCGGGTCCTGTCGCCGCCGTGGATCCCGTCGCCCTCGGCCTTCTCACCGAGGCCGCCCCCACCGTGCACGGACCCTCCCCGGTCGCCGAGAAGGTGAGCTGGGTGGTCGAGGGCGCCCGCACGCTCACCGGCTCTCCGGTCGCCGCCTACCTCGACCTCCGCCCCGGATCGGCGTCGGCCACCGCCGCGTCGGGCGTGTCCGTCACCGACGTCGAGCGATTCGCCCGCCCTGCGGTGCGGGCCGCCCTCGACGTCGGGCCCGAGGAGGCGACCGTCTCCGGCGGCGGGCTGCTCAGCGACCCGCGCTTCGTGAGCTTCGCCCACCGGGCGGGCCTGGGCGACGACACGTCGATCCTCATGGTCCCGGTCCGGGCCGCCGACCGACTGCCCCACGGCGTGCTGCTCGTCCTGCGCCCCGAGCCCTTCGGGGTGGAGGAGGAGGCGGGCGTCACCGCCCTCGGCGCGCACCTCGGCGTGGCCTTCGACAACGCGGAGATGGTGAGCCGGCTCCCCGAGCTTCAGGGGGCCCAGCGGGAGGTGGTGCACCAGCTCCAGGAGGCGGTACGGCCGCCGATGCCCGAGATGCCGTCGGCCGAGCTGGGGGTCCACTACGTCCCCGCCGATCCGGGCGCGCCCACGGGGGGCGACCTCTACGACTGGCTCGTCCTCCCCGACGGGGACCTCCACCTGGCCGTCGTGGACGTGATGGGCAAGGGCGTGGCCGCCACCAAGGACGCCGTCGGCGTCACCCACGCCCTCCGCCTCCTGGCCCTCGACGGCTGCAGCATGGACCGCCTGGTGGCACGGGCCGGCGCCCTGGTCAGCTCCCAGAACCCCGACCTGGTGGCGACCGTCCTGGTGGCCCGCTACCGACCCGCCGACGGTGTCGTCCAGCTCGCGGGCGGTGGCCATCCCCCCGCGCTTCTCGTACGCGACGACGGGCCCATCCGCCTGGTGTCCGCTCCTGGCGTGGCCATCGGCTGGCCGGGCGCGGGCTCGAGCGAGGTGGTGAGCGTCCTGCTCGACCGCCACGACACCCTCGTGCTCTACACCGACGGGCTGATCGAGGCGTCCAAGGACATCCTCGTGGGACTGGACGGGATCACCCAGGCCGCAGCCCAGACGGCCCAGTACCCCGCGCCCCACCTGGCCCGGGCCCTGGTCGAGCGGGCGCTCTCGGGGGCCGAGCGCCGCGACGACTCGCTCGCTCTCGTCCTGCGCCGGCGGACGCCGCCGTCTCCCAGCCGGGCCCGCACGCTCGGCCCCTTCGAGTACCGGTTCTCGCCCAGCCCGGTCACCGTCCCTCTCTCCCGCCACCTGTTCGCCGACTGGGTCGAGCACCTCTCCCTCGGCGACGGCGAGCGCTCGGACCTCCTCCTCGTCGTGTCCGAGCTGTGCTCGAACGCCGTCCGCCACGCCAGCGGAGCGCCCGGCGGGCTCGTCCTGCGGGCGTGGGCAGAGGGTGACTCCGTCGTGGTGGAGGTGGAGGACGACGGGGCCGGCTTCGAGCTGCACGGCCGCTACGACGACGAGCCTCCCGACCCCGACGCCGAGCAGGGCAGGGGGCTCTACGTGGTCGAGGCCCTCACCGACGAGCTGTCGGTACGGCGCAACGGGGGGACCACGGTCGTGCGGGCCGTGCGCCGGGCGGTGCTGCCCGATCGCCTGGTCTGAGAGGCTCGGTCAGGCCCGCGTCAACTGGAGGCTGAGACCACGCACGGCGACGTGGTCCGTGCCGTCGACCACCGAGGCCCGGATCGAGAGGCAGGTACGGGGGCTGCTCACGACCGTCCCGCCGTCCACGAACACGGTGGCGACCTCGTCCCCCCGCTCGGCCTCCGACTGATGGTCCTCGTCCTTCCGCTCGAGGGCGACGAGGGCCGACTTAGGCGAGCCCCCGAGGTCGGCGACGCGGAGCTCGCCCACGAAGGACTGCGCGGCGGTGGCGTAGCCGACCCGGACGTCGACCACGAGATAGCCGGTGGGCACCTCGACCGTGGCCCCCACCGTGTGACCCTGGCCGCGCCGGCTGGCGTCGGCGGAGCCGAGCACGGTCGCGCTCGGACCGTAGGCCGGGTGGGCCCGGCGGGCCTCGACCAGCGACACTCGGTCGAGCCAGACGATGCCCAGATGGGTGCCGGCGCGGCCCGGGGCGCACGTGCGCCGGACGAAATGGCCGGTGCCGGCCCGGAGTGCATCCGTCATCGCCCTGCTCCTTCCGCCGCGCGGTCGCGCGGATCTCACCACGACAGATCGCCCCGGGCCCCGGCCTGATACACGACATTCGGTCGGCCGGCGATGAGTTCCGCCCGCTCCGGTCGTCACCACTCGTGGACGCATCCCCGCTGGCGGGGCGACGACGGAGGAGAGAGCACGTGCCCAGACCGGCCGGAACCATCGAGCCGACGCCGACCCACCGGAGGGCGCGCGGGCGATGAGCGCCGCCCCCGCCGTAGAATTCGCGTCCGTGCCCGTCAACCACGACAGCCCTGTCAGCCCCGTCAGCCCCGTCAGCATCGACGTGCGCGAGGTGGGGCCCGACGACCTCGAGCCCTACCGCCGGGAGCTCACCGGGTACTGCTACCGGATGCTCGGCTCGGTCTTCGAGGCCGACGACGCCGTCCAGGAGGCCATGGTCCGGGCGTGGAAAGCCATCGACGGGTTCGAGGGCCGGTCGTCGCTGCGCTCGTGGCTGTACCGCATCGCCACCAACGTGTGCCTCGACATGCTCCGTGGGCGCGAGCGGCGGGCGCTGGCCATGGACCTCGGCCCGTCGGGCACCGCGGACTCGTTCCTGGCCACCACCCGGCCCGAGAACGCCTGGGTGACCCCCATTCCCGACTCCCGGGTCCTGCCCGAGGACGGCGACCCCGCCGAGCTGGCCGCGTCCCGGGAGACGATCCGGCTGGCGTTCGTCACCGCCCTCCAGCACCTCCCTCCCAAGCAGCGGGCGGTGCTCATCCTGCGCGAGGTCCTGCGCTGGCAGGCCACCGAGGTGGCCGAGCTCCTCGAAACGAGCGTGGCCTCGGTCAACAGCGCGCTGCAGCGGGCCCGAGCCACGCTGGCCGACCGCAACGTCGACGAGGCCAGCGTCGGCTCCGTTCCCGCCGACCAGCAGGAGCTCCTCGCCCGCTACGTCGACGCCTTCGAGCGCTACGACATCGCCCGTCTCGTCGCCCTTCTCCGCGACGACGCGGTCATGTCGATGCCCCCGTACGACTTCTGGCTGCAGGGCCCGGTCGAGATGGGCCGCTGGTTCCTCGGCGCGGGCATCGGGTGTCGGGGCTCCCGCCTGCTGGCCACCGCGGCCAACGGGTCGGCGGCCTTCGGGTCGTACCGCCCCGACCCGGAAGGCGGGCACTACCCGTGGGCGCTCCAGGTGATCGAGGTCTCAGGGGACAGGATCGTCGGGCACCACAACTTCCTCGACACCCGCCTGTTCGCCGCCTTCGGCCTCCCCGCCCACCTCTAGGCAGGTGCGGGGGCCGGGCGGCCCCGACACGACCTCCTCCAGGCCGACGAGGTCGAGCAGCTCGGAGAGCTCGGAGCAGGCGTCCCGCAGCCGGATGGAGCAGCCCAGGCGCCGGGCCGCGAGCTGCAGCCGCGCCAACGCGTCGACCGCCGACAGGTCGGGCCCGTCCCCGGTGAGCGGCCAGCTCGCCACCTCGGTCCCACGACAGACGAGCACCACCGTCGCGTGGAGTTCTCGTGGCGTCACGTTGGTAGGACGACTCCCGGGCCCGGGAATCATCGCCACCGCCCGCGGCGCCGATGTCGTTCGCACATGCGAACATGCGTTCGTGTCGGACGACGCCACGATCCTGCACGCCGACCTCGACTCGTTCTACGCGTCGGTGGAGCAGCGGGACGACGCCCGGCTCCGTGGCCGACCGGTGATCGTCGGTGCCGGCGTCGTCCTCGCCGCGAGCTACGAGGCCAAGGCCTACGGCGTCCGCACCGCGATGGGCGGGGGTCAGGCCCGGAGCCGGTGCCCGGACGCGGTCGTGGTCCGTCCCCGGATGTCGGCGTACTCCGAGGCCAGCAAGGCCGTGTTCGAGGTGTTCGAGCAGACCACTCCGCTCGTGGAAGGTCTGTCGATCGACGAGGCCTTCCTCGACGTGGGTGGGCTGCGGCGCGTCTCGGGAACGCCGACGGAGATCGCCGTCCGCCTCAAGCGGGACATCCTCGAGCGGGTCGGGCTGCCCATCACCGTGGGTGTCGCCCGCACCAAGTTCCTGGCCAAGGTGGCCAGCGGGGTGGCCAAGCCCGACGGGCTCCTTGTCGTGCCGCCCGACGCCGAGCTCGCCTTTCTCCACCCCCTTCCCGTCGAACGGCTCTGGGGCGTCGGGGCCGTGACGGCCCACAAGCTCCACGAGCGGGGGATCGAGACCGTCGGCGAGGTCGCCCGCCTCGCGCCCGAGACGCTGGCGTCGATGCTCGGCCGGGCGTCGGGCCGTCAGCTGCACGCCCTCGCCCACAACCGCGATCCTCGGCCTGTTCGCGTGGGGCGCCGCCGGGGGTCGATCGGCTCCCAACACGCCCTGGGTCGCTCGCCCAAATCGCTCGCGTCGGTCGACGCCTCGCTGGTTGCCCTCGTCGACCGGGTCACCCGCCGGATGCGGGCCGCGGGGCGGACGGGCCGCACGGTCGTGCTCCGCCTCCGCTTCGACGACTTCTCCCGGGCCACCCGCTCGCACACGCTGCCGCTGGCGACCGCCCACACCGCCACGATCCTCGCCGCGGCGCGCCGCCTTCTGGCGACCGTCGTCCCCTTGATCGAGCGCCGGGGCATCACCCTCGTGGGCGTGGCCGTCGCGAACCTCGACGATGACGGCGCCGTCCAGCTCATGCTGCCCTTCGACCGCCAGAGCGACGCCGCCCTCGACGCCGCTCTCGACGGCGTGCGCGAGCGCTTCGGATCGTCCGCCGTCACCCGGGCCCTCCTCCTCGGGCGGGACACGGACCTCACCGTGCCGCTGCTCCCCGACTGAGGCCGGCGCCTCAGGCCCTCGGCACGACCTCGTGGAGGTGCACCCACCAGTCGTCGAGGCGCCCGCCCTCGGGATGCACGTAGGTGGCGGGTCTCAGGTCCAGGCCCCGGGCCGTCACCGCCAGGTCCGG
>DASZOE010000262.1:0-2691 GCA_035550945.1 Acidimicrobiales bacterium | reverse complement strand
CCCCGGTCGCCGCCGCCCCCAGCACCGCCGTCGCCGACCAGGTAGGTGATCGGCGAGAGAGCTACCTTGCCCTGGGGGTCGACGTCGTCGACGCGGACCTCGACCTCGGCGCCCAGCTCGAGGACGTCCTCCACGCGCTCGACGCGCTTGCCCTTGCCCAGCTTGGAGATGTGGAGCAGGCCGTCGCGCCCGGGCAGGATGTTGACGAAGGCGCCGAACTTGGTGATGTTCACGACCTTGCCCGTGTAGACGTCTCCGACCTCGGCCCGGGGCGGGTTGATGATGAGGTCGATGCGGCTGCGGGCGTCCTCGACGGCCGCGCCCTCCTTGGCGCCGATGGTGACGGTGCCGATGGTTCCGTCGTCGTCGACGTTGATGTCGGCGCCCGTCTCCTGCTGGATGGTGTTGATGACCTTGCCCTTGGGCCCGATGACCTCGCCGATGCGGTCGAGGGGGATCTCGAAGCTGATGATCTTGGGGGCGGTGTCACGCACCGACTCGCGGGGGGACTCGATGGCCGAGGCCATCACGTCGAGCACCTGGAGGCGGGCGTCGCGCGCCTGCTGCAGGGCCTTGGCCAGAATGTCGGCCGGAAGGCCGTCGATCTTGGTGTCGAGCTGCAGGGCGGTGACGAAGTCGGCCGTGCCCGCCACCTTGAAGTCCATGTCCCCGAAGGCGTCCTCGGCCCCGAGGATGTCGGTGAGGGTGGTGTACCGGCCCTCGGCGTAGACGAGACCCATGGCGATACCGGCCACGGCGGCCTTGACGGGCACGCCCGCGTCCATGAGGGCGAGGCTCGAACCGCACACCGACGCCATGGAGGTCGACCCGTTGGAGGACAGGCACTCCGACACGAGCCGCAGGGTGTAGGGGAACTCCTCGTCGTTCGGGACCACCGGCAGCAGGGCCCGCTCGGCCAGCAGGCCGTGCCCGATCTCCCGGCGCTTGGGGCCACGCATGAAGCCCGTCTCGCCGGTGGCGAACGGCGGCATGTTGTAGTGGTGCATGTAGCGCTTGCTGTCGTCGATGCCGATGGTGTCGAGCATCTGCTCCATCCGGGGCATGCCCAGGGTGGCGACGGTGAGCACCTGGGTCTCGCCCCGCTGGAACAGGCCCGACCCGTGGGCGGTGGGGATCAGGCCCACCTCGGCGGAGAGAGGGCGGATGTCGGTAGCCCCCCGTCCGTCGATGCGGAGGCCCTCCTCGACGATGCGCTTGCGGACGAGCTTCTTCTGCAGGGTGCGGACGGCGGCCTTGATCTCCTTGTCCCGGCCCTCGAACTCGCCGGCCAGCTCCTCCACGATGGAGGAGGCGGCGGCGTCGGTGGCCGCGTTGCGCTCGACCTTGGAGACGATCGTGCTCGCCTGGGCGATGCGGTCGCTGCCGACCGCCACCACCCGGTCCCACACGTCCTCCTCGAAGTCGACCTGGACGGCGTAGGAGATGGTCTCGGTCTTCCCGCCCATCTTCTCCACGAGCTGGTTCTGGAGCTCGACGGACTCGGTGATCCAGCGCTTGGACGCCTCCAGCCCCTCGGCGATGACCTCCTCGGTGACCTTGGGCGCGCCGCCCTCGTAGTAGGACCACGCGTCTTCGGTGCCGCCCGCCTCCACCATCATCACGGCCACGTCGCCGTTGGCCAGGACCCGGCCGGCGACGACCAGCTCGAACGTGGACTCGTCGCCCTCCTGGTAGGTGGCGTGGGGGATCCACTCCCCCGACGTCGACCAGGCCAGACGCACGGCGCCGATGGGGCCGTCGAAGGGGATGCCGGAGAGCGAGAGGGCCGCGGAGGCGGCGTTGATGGCCAGGACGTCGTGGGGGTTCTCCTGGTCGGCGCCGAGGATGGTGCCGACCACGTGGACCTCGTTGCGGAAGCCTTCCGGGAACGACGGGCGAAGGGGCCGGTCGATGAGACGGCAGGTGAGGATGGCCTGGTCGGTGGCCCGGCCCTCCCGGCGGAAGAACGAGCCGGGGATCTTGCCCGCGGCGTACATCCGCTCCTCGATGTCGACTGTGAGGGGAAAGAAGTCGACGCCCTCCCGGACCGACTTCGACGCGGTGGCCGTCACGAGCACGACCGTGTTGCCCATCTGCCCGACGACGGCTCCGTCGGCGAGCTGGGCGAGCTTGCCGGCGGAGAAGCTGAGGGTCTTCTCGGTGGTACTGACGGGACAGGAAACGGAAACGGGTTCCGCCATGATCTGAGCTCCTTTGGCGCCGGCCGTTTCATGACCGGCGGTCTCGGGCGGCGACGGAGCCAGTTCCCAGTTGGCGGACACCCGAAGCCCGGCTCCGGGGGACCGGCGACTGGCAGCTGACGCCTGGCGCCGCGTAGGTCGTACGGTTGTGAGAAGAGCGGCCCGCAGGCCGCTCTTCGGCGTTGCTCCCCTACCGGCGCAGGCCGAGTCGGGCGATCAGTTCCCGGTACCGCTCGACGTCGTTGCGCTTCACGTAGTCGAGCAGCCGCCGGCGGCGGCCCACGAGCATCAGGAGCCCGCGGCGGCCGTGATGGTCCTTGCGATGCGTCTTGAGGTGCTCGGTGAGGTGGTTGATGCGCTCGGTGAGCAGCGCCACCTGGACCTCGGGCGACCCGGTATCGGCGTCGTGCAGCCGGTAGTCGGTGATCGTCGTTGTCTTGTCGGGCATGAACGCAGGTTGCTTCCGCTGGTTGGCGTGGACGTGCGGCCC
>DASZOE010000261.1:0-3771 GCA_035550945.1 Acidimicrobiales bacterium | reverse complement strand
TCCTCCTGTTGCCCACGAGGCTACCGCGCCCGACCTCGCGTCAGGGGGCATTGGGGCTGGCAACCGATTCGCGACAATGGGCCCGTGGCCCGCCGCTCCTCTCCTCCCCCGCGCTCGCCCCTGCTCCGGCGGATCGTCCTCAGCATGATCGTCGCCGTGGCCGTGGGCGCGCTGGTCTACGTCGCCACCGAGCCGGCGGGAGACGACGAGGCGCCGCTGCCCTCCGCGGTCGAGGCCGTCTCGCCCGAGCCCGGGGCCCAGAACCTCCGCCAGACGACGATCGCCGCCGACCTCGCGGTCGGCTTCACCGGCTACCTCCTCATGGACGGGGTGGAGGTGCCGCGTGACGACCTGCAGGTCGTCGACGCCCTGGGCCAGGTGATCCTCCGCCCCACCGAGGACAGCGACTACCGGGTGCTCGCCCCCGGGCCCCACTGCGCCACCGTCGTCTACCGCAAGATCGGCGACCGCCTCGACCAGTCGAGCTCCTACCGCTGGTGCTTCTCGGTGCACTAGGCGGTCGGCGCCCGTGACCGGCTGCCTCTTCTGCCAGGTCGTCGTCGGCGAGGCGCCGGCCCACCGGGTGCTCGACGAGGCCGACGCCGTCGCCTTCCTCGACGTGCTCCCCCTCTTCCCCGGCCACTGCCTGCTCGTCCCCCGGGAGCATCACGAGACCCTCGGCGACCTCCCCGAGCCCCTGGTCGGGGGCCTCTTCGCCACCGCCCGCCGCCTGGCCCTCGCCGTGGAGGCGGCCATGGAGGCCGAGGGCTCGTTCGTGGCCATGAACAACCGGGTGAGCCAGAGCGTCCCCCACCTCCATGTGCACGTGGTCCCCCGCCGCCGCAAGGACGGCCTCCGGGGGTTCTTCTGGCCCCGCTCCCGCTACGCCGACGACGCCGAGGCCGAGGCCGTGGCCGCACGGGTACGGGCCGCGCTCCTCTCACCTGGTGGTGACGCCTAGCGCCAACTACTGGCTGTGAGCGTCACCAGAACGGTCGAGGTTGGCCAGGACCCGGAGCAGGTGGCCGCGCCACTCGTCGCCCAGGGGCTCGACGTCGACGAGGGCGGCGACGACCTCGGGGGGGACGCCGCCGCTCGGGCTGCGGGCGCTCGGGCTCCGGGCGCTCGGGCTCCGGGCGCTCGGGCTGCGGGCGTCGTGGCAGAGGCGGACGGTCGCCCCCGCCGGGTGGCGCTCGACGACGGTGATGGGGCCGGAGACGGGGACCCGCCCCGGCTGCAGCACCCGCATGTACCAGCCCGTCCGCCCGCTCTGGCGGAGGCGGCGCTGGATGTCGCCCCGGCCCCGGTACATGGCCAGCTTGTAGCAGGGCCAACGGGGCTCGGCGACCTCGAGCAGGGCCTCCCCCCACTCCCAGCGGTCGCCGATGCACACGTCGTCCTCGGTCCCGCCGACGGTCGTGAGGTTCTCGCCGAAGGCGGCCGGTCGAAGTTCCTGGCCCAGCTCCTCGCTCCAGGCCGGCAGGTGCTCCGACGGGTACGCGTAGACCGCCTTGTCCCGCCCCCCGTGGACGTCGAGCTCGGCCTGGCCGTCGCCCTCCAGGTTGAGCCAGCCGAGCTCGATCTCCTCGGCGGTGACCGGCCGCTTGGCGATCCCGCTCTCGATCGGGCGGCCCCGATGCTGGCCCAGGTAGGCGGGCAGACCGACGTTCACCGAGACCAGGCCCATCTGCATGGCGTTCGGGGAGGCAGCCGGGCGCTCGGCGGCCATCACACCTCGCCCGTGTCGAGGAGGCGCAGGAAGGCGGCCTCGTCGAGGACGGGGACCCCGCACTCCGCGGCCTTGGTGATCTTGGCGTCGCCCGGGTCGGCGCCGGCCACCAGGTACGCGGTCTTGCGGGAGACGCTGCCGGGCGAGGCTCCCCCTCGGGCCTTGATCTCCTCCACCGCCGCGTCGCGCGACATCGACTCGAGGGTACCGGTGACGACGACCGACTTGGCGGCCAGCGTCTGGGGAAGATCGGGGCGTTCGCGGCGGGGCCCCTCGAAGTTCACTCCCGCCCGGCGCAGCTTGTCGACGACGGCCCGGTTGCGCTCGACGGCGAAGAACTCGTGCACGCTGCGGGCGATCACCGGCCCGACGCCCTCCACGGCGGCCAGCTCCTCCTCCGACGCGGCGACGATCCGGTCCAGGTGGCCGAGCGCCCCGGCCAGGACCTCGGCGCCCCGTCCACCCAGATGACGGATGCCGAGGCCGATCAGGACGTTGGCCAGCGGTCGGGACTTCGACCTCTCGATGGCGTCGAGCAGGTTGCGCACCGAGAGGTCGGCGTAGCCGTCGAGCCCGATCAGGGAGTCGTAGGTGAGCGAGTAGATGTCGCCGGCGTCCTGCAGGAGACCGGCCGCGGTGAGCTGGCTCACCCGCTTCTCGCCCAGGCCCTCGATGTCCATTGCGCCCCGGCCGGCGAAGTGGATGATGCGCTGGTCCCGCTGGGCCGGGCAGTCGACGTTGGTGCAGAAGGTGTCGCTCTCCCCTTCGAGCCGGACGAGGGGCGCGCCGCACACCGGGCAGGTGTCGGGAAAGCGCCACTCGGCCAGACCCGCCGGCCGCTTGGCCAGGACGGGCCCGACGACCTCGGGGATCACGTCGCCCGCCTTGCGCACGAAGACGGTGTCTCCGGGACGCACGTCCTTCACCCGAACCTGGTCCTCGTTGTGCAGCGTGGCCAGGCGGACGGTGGAGCCGCTGACCCGCACCGGCTCGAGCATGGCGAACGGCGTCGCCTTCCCGGTGCGGCCTATGGAGACCATGATGTCGTCGAGCCTGGTGGTCGCCTGCTCGGGCGGGAACTTGTAGGCGATGGCCCAGCGGGGCGACTTCGAGGTCGCGCCGAGCTCCTGGCGCTGGGCCAGGTCGTCGACCTTGACCACGGCGCCGTCGATCCCGTAGTCGAGGTCGTGGCGGTGCTCGAGCCAGTGGCGGCAGAAGGCGTCGACCTCCTCCAGGGTGTCGACCCGGCGGATCTCCGGGTTCACCGGGAGCCCGGCCTCGGCCAGGAGCTCGAGCGTCTCCGAGTGGCGCCGGAAGCTCGGTCCGCCCCGGACCTCCCCGACCTGGTAGCTGAAGAAGGACAGCTCCCGGCTGGCCGTCACCGCCGGGTCCTTCTGGCGGAGCGAGCCCGCCCCGGAGTTCCGGGGATTGGCGAACAGGCGCTCTCCCGCCTCCCCTTGGCGGCGGTTGAGCTCCTCGAAGGCCGAGAGGGGCATGAAGACCTCGCCCCGGACCTCGAGGATCTCGGGGGTGCTGGTCGCGGGGAGGGAGAGGCGCTCGGGGACGGCCGCGATCGTGCGCACGTTCTCGGTGACGTCCTCGCCGACGACGCCGTTGCCCCGGGTGGCGCCCCGCACGTAGCGCCCCCGCTCGTAGGTGAGGGAGATGGCGATGCCGTCGATCTTGAGCTCGCAGACGAACTCGACCGCTCCCGAGATGTAGCGCTCCATGCGCTTGCCCCACGCCACCAGCTCCTCGAAGGAGAAGGCATTGTCGAGCGACATCATGGGCACCCGGTGCCGGACCTCGGCGAACGTGGTGGACACCGTGCCCCCCACCCGCCGGGTCGGCGAGTCGGGGGTCACGAGCTCGGGGTGGGCCTCCTCCAGCGCCCGCAGCTCGCGCATCAGGGCGTCGAACTCGGCGTCGGAGATCTCGGGGTCGTCGAGTTCGTAGTAGCGGTGGCTGTGGTGCTCGATGTCGCGGCGCAGGGCCTCGGCTCGGGACCGGGCGGCGTCGAGTGACGGGGCCACGGATGGACG
>DASZOE010000260.1:0-4036 GCA_035550945.1 Acidimicrobiales bacterium | reverse complement strand
CTCCGCGTCCGGCCGCACCGGCGGGGGCGGGGGCGCCCGGCGGGCCTGTTGGTCGGCCCGCTCCTCCCGGGCGTACCACCGGAAGAAGATGAAGGCGATCACCGTCCACAGGAAGAACCCGCCGCCGATCTTCATGATCAGGCCCGCGGTCTGCTGGTCGGTGAGGGCGCTGATCCCCCAGAGCCGGGGGAACGTCTCGTAGATCCTGTACAGCGGCTGGTGCCCGAACGTCAGGAACGAGGCCGGGACCGTCGGCACCACCGTCTGCAGGAACAGGTAGAGCATCTGCATCGGTGGGGTGGCCCGGGGCACCTCCCGCAGCGGGCTGGCCACGGGCAGCCACATCAGCACCGCGGACACCAGCAGCACGGCGTGGGCCACGAAGTGCAGCGGGTGGTAGCGGACGGTGGCGTCCACCACGAGGGGCCAGTGGCTCAGGACGAGGACGAGGTTGAACTGGGCCAGGCCGGCCAGAGGGCGGCCGAGCACGCGGACGACCCGCAGGCGGCGCGTGGGCGGCTCGGCGCCGCCACCGCCGTCACCGCCGCCCCGCCCGCGCATCCCGAGCAGGCGGCGCGCCATCCACGCCGGCGTCCCGAGGAGGAGCAGCGCCGCCGCCACCAGCGTGAAGAGCAGGTGCTGGACCATGTGCACGCTGTAGAGGTAGCCCTCGGCCAGGTCGTGGACGGGCCAGTCGGAGGCCACGAGCAGCACCGCCAGGCCGCCCCCGAAGGCACCGATCTGGCCTCGGGTGACGACGGGCTCGGCGGCACGGGTGGTCCCCGAGCGGCCCCCTCGCCGGGCCCACTCCCGGCGTACGGCCACCAGGTACAGCAGCCCGACGGCGGCGACGAGGACCCAGACGTCGAGGTGGAGGTGCCATTGCGGGAAGGCCACGCCGCCGAGCACGGCGCTCATGTCAGGCGCCCGGAGGACGCCTCAGCGCGTCCAGACATGGAAGGTCGTCAGCACAATGAGGTACACGAAGACGGCGAGGATCAGGCCGGTGACGAAGAGGCGCCGGAAGATCCGGCTGTCGAAGCGCAGGTGCATGAACCACAGCACGACGAGCACGAACTTGACCAGCGACAGGCTGAGGAGGATCGGGACGAGGGCGCCCTCGATGGAGGGGACGTAGTAGACGGCCACCTCGATGACGGTGACCACGGCCAGGACGATGGCGACCTTGATGTAGGCCAGTTCGCTGGGGTGTTCGTGCCCGGTCGCCGTGGGGTCGTGGTCGGGCGTGGCCTCGTCCGTGACCGCCCCGGAGTCGGGGGCGGGCCGGTCGGGCAGCTCGGTGCCGTGCTCGCCGACGGTCATTCCGGGATGAGGTACACGACGGTGAAGATCACGATCCAGACGATGTCCACGAAGTGCCAGTAGAGACCCACCAGCTCGACCGTCTCCGATCGGGCGGTGGGCAGGCGGCCTTTCAGCGAGAGACCCCACAGGGACATCAGCATCAGGACCCCGAGGGTGACGTGGGCCCCGTGGAAGCCGGTGAGCACGAAGAAGCTGCTCCCGAAGAGGTTGGTGTGGATGGTGAGGCCCTCTCGGTAGAACAGCGTGAACTCGTACATCTGGCCGCCGACGAAGGTGGCCCCCAGGAGCGCGGTGGTGAGCAGCCAGACCCGGAGGCGGCGGTGGTCGCCCCTCTGGATGGCGGCCAGGGCCAGCACCATGGTGAGCGAGCTCATGAGCAGGACGAAGGAGCTCACCGACGTGTACGGGATGTCGTAGACGTCGTCGGGCTTGACCGTGCCCGGCAGGCTGCGGCCCCGGAAGAGCAGGTAGGTGGAGATGAGGGCCCCGAAGAGGAGGCATTCGGAGCCCAGGAAGGCCCACATCGCCACCTTCTCGTTGCTCAGGCCGGTGGAGGTCGGCGGGTGGCCCGCCGGCATCTCGGTGTGCGTGCCCTCCGAGGTGACGACCGACATCAGGGCTCCTGGCGCTCGGGGGGGCCGCCCGGCGGCGTGCCCGAGCGCAGTGCTGGCTCGAGCTCCTTGGACGGCACGGGCTCGGGTTCCTCGGGGGCGGTGGCGGGCTCGAGCCCCCAGGCGTAGATGCCACCCAGCACCCAGAAGGCGCCGAGGGCGGCCACGGCCCAGACCCGGTAGATCATCCCGTAGCAGATGACGGCCAGCCCCACCGACGTGAACGCCGGCCAGTACGAGGGCGACGGCATGTGGATGTGGGGCTCGTGGTCCTCGTCGCCGCCGTGCTCGTCGTGCTCGTCCTGCTCGCCCGCGGCCCGGCCCTCGCCGTCCTCGTCCGTCTCGCCGGCACCGGCCACCTCGTCCCCACGGTCAGGGGCGCCCTCGTCGGCGCTCTCGGCCTCCGCCTCGTCGACCACGGCCTTCACCGCCGCCTCCGTCTCCTCCTCGGGCGAGGTGCCGGCGGGCGTGCGGCGGACGGGCCGGCCCGACTCGTCCTCGGTGTACTTCTGGTGCCAGAAGTCGTCGCGCGCGGTGACGACGGGGATCTCGGCGAAGTTGTACTCGGGCGGCGGCGAGGGGATCGACCACTCCAGGGTCCGGGCGTCCCACGGGTCGTCGCCGGCCTCCGGGTGCTTGCGGGACACCCAGAGGTTGTAGACGAACACCAGGACGCCGACGGCGATGACGAACGAGCCCACGGTCGAGATCATGTTCCAGAAGTCCCAGCCGTGGTCCTCCGGGTACGTGTAGACGCGCCGGGGCATCCCCTGGAGGCCGAGGATGTGGAACGGCGCGAAGGTCATGTTGAACCCGATCAGCATGAGCCAGAACTGGATCTTGCCCAGGCGCTCGTCGAGCATCCGGCCGGTGAGCTTCGGGAACCAGTAGAACGCACCCGCGAAGAGGCCCAGGATGCTGCCCCCGAAGAGCACATAGTGGAAGTGGGCGACGATGTAGTACGTGTCGGTCTGCTGCGTGTCGGCGGGCACCACGCCGTGGGTGACGCCCGACAGCCCCCCGATCGTGAACATGGTGACGAACCCCACCGCGAAGAGGAGCGCGGTGGTGATCTTGATCCGCCCGCGATACAGCGTGGCCAGCCAGTTGAAGATCTTCACCCCGGTGGGCACGGCGATGAACATCGTCGAGGCGCTGAAGGCGGAGGTGGCCACCGGCCCGAGCCCCGAGGCGAACATGTGGTGGGCCCACACGCCCCAGCCCATGAACCCGATGGCGATGCCCGAGAACACCATCACCTGGTAGCCGAAGAGGGGCTTGCGGGCGAACACGGGGATGACCTCTGACACCACCCCCATGGCGGGCAGGATCAGGATGTACACCTCGGGATGGCCGAAGAGCCAGAAGAGGTGCTGCCACAGCAGCGGATCGGATCCGGCCGCGGCGCTGAAGAAGTTGCCCCCGAACTGGCGGTCGAACATCAGGAAGAAGAGGGCCACGGCGATGACGGGCATGGCGAACAGCAGCAGGAACTGGGCCACCAGCGTCATCCACGTGAAGATGGGCATGCGGAAGAGGCTCATGCCCGGGGCCCGCATGTTGATGGTGGTGACGATCAGGTTCACCGCGCCCGTGAGCGACGCGACGCCGAGGATCTGGAGGCCGAAGACCCAGTAGTCCATGTTGTGGCCGGGCATGGTGCTGGAGAGCGGGGCGTAGGCGAACCACCCGCCGTTGGGCGCCCCTCCCAGGAAGAAGCTCGAGTACATGAACAGCCCCCCGACCAGGAACGTCCAGTAGCCGAAGGCGTTCAGGCGGGGAAAGGCGACGTCGCGGGCCCCGATCTGGAGGGGCACGAGGTAGTTGGCCAGGCCCGCCGACAGGGGCATGACCACGAGGAAGATCATGGTCGTGCCGTGCATGGTGAACGTCTGGTTGTAGGCCTCGGCGCTGAGCACCGTGTTCTCCGGCGAGCCCAGCTGGAGGCGGAGGAGGAGTGCCTCCAGGCCGCCGATGAGGAAGAAGATGAACGCGGTGGCCCCGTAGAGGATGCCGATCTTCTTGTGGTCGACGGTGGTGATCCACGACCAGACGCCCCCCGTGTAGCCCGTCGGCCGCCGGAGGAGGCGGACGGGCTC
>DASZOE010000259.1:0-3602 GCA_035550945.1 Acidimicrobiales bacterium | reverse complement strand
GTCGTCGTCGTCGGCTCGGTGGTCGACGGGGCGACCGCGGTGGTCGTCGGGCGGGGCGTGCGGCCCGCGGCCACCTCCACCCGGCGCGGTCCGGGATCGCCGCCCACCACGATCTGGGTGAGCAGGGCGATCAGGGACACGCCCGCGAGCGCGTAGAGTCCGGCGTTGACCCGCCACCCGGTGGGAAGCTCACGCCACCACCCAAGGAAGGCCTGGATTCGACCCGGCTCGCCCATGTCTCTCTCCAAGCTGCGGGCTCGGTCTCCCCTGAGGGAAGCTACTCCGATGGAGGTCTGGCCAGGGAGCCCCCATCCCCTTGGTGCGACCTGGAATGGAGAGGGTACCAACTTCGCCCTCTTCTCCGAGGGCGCGGCTCGGGTCGAGCTGTGCCTTTTCGACGGCGAGGGCAACGGCGAGGTCCGCCTTCCCCTCACCGAGGTCACCGCCCATGTGTGGCACGGCTACGTGGCCGGGGTGGGGCCGGGTCAGCGCTACGGCTTCCGGGTCCACGGTCCCTACGACCCGGCCCGCGGCCTCCGGTTCAACCCCAACAAGCTCCTCATCGACCCCTACGCCTTCGCCATCGAGGGCGAGCTCGACTGGGACGAGTCCGTGTTCGGCTACAAGGTCGGCACCCACGACGGGGTGGCCGACACCCGGGACTCGTTGCCGCACGTCCCCCATTCGGTGGTCGCCAACCCCCTGTTCCCCTGGGTCCACGACCACCGGCCGGGCACGCCGTGGCACGACACGGTCATCTACGAGACCCACGTCAAGGGCTTCACCGCCCGCCACCCGGGCGTCCCCCCCGGCCTCCGGGGCACCTACGCGGGGCTGGCCAGCCCGGCGGCCATCGACCACCTCCTGAAGCTCGGGGTCACCGCGGTCGAGCTGCTGCCGGTCCACCACTTCGTCCCCGAGCACCACCTCATGGCCCGAGGCCTCACCAACTACTGGGGCTACAACTCCATCGGGTACTTCGCCCCCCACGCCGCCTACTCCTCGGCCGGGGGCGGCGGCCGCCAGGTGCTCGAGTTCAAGTCGATGGTGCGGACGCTGCACAGCGCGGGGATCGAGGTGATCCTCGACGTGGTCTACAACCACACCGCCGAGGGGAACCACATGGGCCCCACCCTCAGCTTCCGGGGGATCGACAACCGGGCCTACTACCGCCTGGTCGACGGCGACGAGCGCCACTACACGGACTACACGGGCACCGGCAACACTCTGAACGCCCAGCATCCCGAGGTCCTCCGGCTGATCATGGACAGCCTGCGCTACTGGGTGTCGGAGATGCACGTCGACGGGTTCCGCTTCGACCTCGCCTCGGCGCTGGCCCGGGGCTTCCACGAGGTCGACCGCCTCTCCGCCTTCTTCGATCTCATCCACCAGGACCCGATCGTCTCCCAGGTGAAGCTCATCGCCGAGCCCTGGGACGTCGGCGAGGGCGGGTACCAGGTCGGCAACTTCCCCGTGCTGTGGACGGAGTGGAACGGCCGCTACCGCGACGCGGTGCGGGACTTCTGGCGGGGCCAGGACGCCAGCGTGGCCGAGATGGGCTACCGCCTCACCGGCTCCAGCGACCTCTACCAGGGTGACGGCCGCCGCCCCTACGCCTCGATCAACTTCGTCACCGCCCACGACGGCTTCACCCTCGCCGACCTCGTCTCCTACAACGAGAAGCACAACGAGGCCAACGGCGAGTCGAACCGCGACGGCACCGACGACAACCGCTCCTGGAATTGCGGCGCCGAGGGGCCCACGGACGATCCCGACGTGGTCGACCTCCGCCAGCGCCAGCAGCGCAACTTCCTCGCCACCCTCATGCTCTCCCAGGGCGTACCGATGCTCCTGGGCGGCGACGAGATGGGGCGGACGCAGAACGGCAACAACAACGCCTACTGCCAGGACAGCGAGCTGTCCTGGCACGACTGGGCGCTCGACGACGAGCGGCGCGACCTCCTCGACTTCGCCCGCCACCTCATCGCCCTGCGCCGGGGCCACCCCGTGTTCCACCGCCGCCGCTTCTTCCAGGGCCGGCCCATCCACGGGTCGGGGATGGCCGACATCGGCTGGTTCGGCCCGTCGGGGGAGGAGATGACCGAGGAGGAGTGGGTGTCGGGCCGGGTCCAGGCCATCGGCATGTTCCTCAACGGGGACGAGCTCGCCGAGCCCGGCCCGCGGGGCGAGCGCATCCGCGACGCCAGCTTCCTCGTCCTGCTGAACGGTCCGGAGCCCGTGCGATTCCGGCTCCCGGACAAGCGCTGGGGCGAGACCTTCGAGCTGGTGCTCGACACCGCCATCGGCTACATCCGCCTCCTCGACGGCACCGAGGGCGCGGTGTTCTCGGCCGAGGAAGAGGTGTGGCTCGAGGGCCGGTCGGTGGTGGTGCTGCGGAAGGTGGGCTGAGGTGGTCGAGGGCGCAGACGGGATCGGGGGCCGAGCGCGGCTGGCGCCCGAGATCTTCGACCTGCCGGTGCCCGAGATCCGGATCGGCTACCGGTCGGCGGTGTACTTCTCCCGGGCCAAGCGCATCCTCGAAGCCGACCGGCCCGGCACGGTCGTCACCATGCAGGTCTTCCAGAAGCAGACGTCGGTTCTCTGCGGCGTCGACGAGGCCCTGGCCATCCTCCGCGTCGGCAGCGGCTCGTGGACCGACGCGGTCAAGGCCGCCGAGCTCTTCGACGCCTACCTGACCGCCCGGGCCGACGCCCGGCGCCTGCGGTTCCACGACGTCGCCGGCGCGGCCGCCGCCCGGGCCCGCCAGTTCGAGCTGGAGACGGAGCTCGACCGGCTCTGGGTGCCGGGCTACGACCGTCTCGACGTGACGGCACTCCACGACGGCGACCGGATCGAGCCGTGGGAGACGGTGCTGGCCATCGCCGGGCCGCTGCACCTGTTCGCCCACCTCGAGTCCGTCTACCTCGGCGTGCTGGCCCGGCGCACGAAGATCGCCACCAACGTGGCGCGCGTCGTGGAGGCAGCCCGGGGCAAGCCCCTGCTGTTCTTCGCCGACCGCTTCGACCACTGGGCCACCCAGGGGGGCGACGGCTACGCGGCCCACATCGCCGGCGCCCGAGGGGTGGCCACCGACGCCATGGCCGCCTGGTGGGGCGAGAAGGGGCTGGGCACGATCCCTCACGGCCTCATCGCGGCCTACGGCGGGGAGACGGTCGAGGCCACCGCCGCCTTCGGTCGCCACATCCCCGAGGCCGACCTCATCGCCCTCACCGACTTCAACAACGACTGCGTCACCGACTCGGTGGCCTGTGCCCGGGCCTTCGGCGACCGCCTCTGGGGGGTGCGCCTGGACACGGCGGGGACGATGGTCGACAGGTCCATCACCCCCGACCGCATGGGCGACTTCGACCCGACGGGGGTCAACGTCCCTCTCGTCCGCCTCGTGCGGGAGGCCCTCGACGCCGAGGGCTTCGACCACGTCCGCATCATCGTGTCCGGCGGCTTCACCGCCGAGCGCATCGCCGCCTTCGAGGCCCAGGACGCGCCGGTCGACGCCTACGCGGTGGGCTCCGCCCTCCTGCGGGGCAGCACCGACTTCACCGCCGACGTGGTGGCGGTCGACGGCCGGCCCGTGGCCAAGC
>DASZOE010000258.1:0-4960 GCA_035550945.1 Acidimicrobiales bacterium | reverse complement strand
AGCCCGACGCGTCGCCCCGGCCGGCGCCGACGAGCTTGGCGACGGACGTGGCGAGGGCCCGGCGCACGTCGTCGGGCGTGGCGCCCACGCCGTCGAGGGCGAGGAGCCGGCGGTGGGGCGACCCGGTGACGTGCCGGGTGGCCACCGGGTCGCCGGCGCCCTCGACGACCTCGGCGGCGGGCGCGCACCACGAGAGGTCGGGCACGGCCACCAGCGCCGGGTGCTGGGCCAACGCCCAGAACACGGTGTCCGCCCCCGACGCCGGCGCGCCGACGACGAAGGTCGGCGCCGTGGCCCGGAACGGCGGTCGGGTCAGCCGCCGCACGGCCCGCCCCAGGGCGGCGCGGGGCGCGGCGAGGTGCCCGGGACGGCGGTCGGCCGCCGGGCCGCAGAGGTGCTCGAGGGCGACCCCCGGCGCCGTGGCACCCGACGGCGGGCGGGCCCGCGGTGACCGCTCCGCCTGGAAGTACAGGGCGCGGGGAACGTTGACGACCGGCGTCACCGCCGCGGCCCGCGGCAGGAACTCCCCGTCGCCGTACCTCCCCACCCGCTCCAGGAGGCGGCGCCGGACGAGGGTGGACGGGTGGTGGAGGACGGGGCCCGAGGCGGCCGAGACGAGGGCAGCGTTGACGTCGACGGGGTAGGCGTGCGGAACCGTCAGGCCCTCGCCCGGCGCGACGAGGACGTGGTCGCTCCCGGCCAGCTCGGCGCCGGCCTCCGAGGCCGCGGCCAGGAGCCGTTCCAGGCGGTCGGCGGCCGACCAGCCGTCGGCGTCCTGGAGCAGGTACCAGTCGGCGGCCGTGTCGTCGACCACCTGCCCGATCAGGTCGTAGGCCCCGACCTTGGCGTCCGACCGCAGCAGGGTGACGCCCGGGAACCGGCGCACGACGCCGACGGGCGGCTCGGGCGAGGCGTCGTCGACGACCACGATGCCGTCGGGCGGCCGAGTCTGGGCGACGAGTGACGACAGGCAGCGGTCGAGCCCCCGCTCAGCCCCGAGGTACGGGACCACGGCCAGCACGGTCGGGTGGCGGGTCTGGCGCCGCGCCAGTGGCGGCGGCGCACCGGCGGCGCCGGGCCGCGGGTGCTCCTCGTTCGTGGGTCGCGCCGGTGCCGGCGCGAACCGGGAGCGGAGGAAGGACACGCTCGCGACCAGGTCGGGGGGCGGCGGCCCGGTGCACGCCGCCGCCCGCCGCAGGGCGTCCTCGAGGCGGGGCCTCACCGCCGCGTAGCTGAGCCGGCGCAGGAAGATCGCCCGGCCTCGGCGGGCCTGCTCGGCCCGGGCACCAGGGTCGGTCAGCATCGACTCCAGGTGGAAGTCGAGGTCGTCGTCGGTCACCGGGACGAGGCCACCCTCCTCGATCAGCGGCAGGAGCGGGGGCATCCGGGTGGCCAGGCAGGGCACACCCATCGCCAGCGCGTCGCTCACCTTGGCCGGCATCTGCCAGCGGGCGGTCTCGCTCGAAGGGTCCTGGAGGAGGCACACGACGTCGGCGGCCCGCAGGAGTTGGGGCAGGCGGGAGAAGGGCTCCGGCGGGACCGGGTGGACCCATTCCTCCAGGCCCGAGACCTGGCTCTTCAGCTGGGCCAGCTCGGGCGTGGCCAGGACGCAGAGGCGGTTGCGCCGGTCACCGATCCGGCTCAGGGCGGCGGCGATCTGCTGGATGCCCTTGTGGAGGCGGGGCGTTCCCGCGAAGAGCACGACCCGGTGCTCGTCGGTGAGGCCCAGGCGGGCCCGGGCCTCCTCGCGGTCGTACCGCTCGGGATCGAAGACGCGCTCGTCCCGGGCGTGGGGGATGACCGAACCGCCGTAGCGCGCCGCCAGGGGCACGTTCGACACGGTGACGCTGTCGGCGAACCGGACGCCCCACTCGGAGAAGGCGGTCCACGTCCTCCCCTGGGGGCGGAGGCAATCGGCGTCCAGGGCCCGCCCCTCGAGGTCGGCGAGCGAGAGGCCGCGGTCGGCGCCCACGAAGCTGAGCTCGAGGTCGTCGCAGTCGACCATGAGCGGCCGGCCGGCCTCGACCTTGGCCAGGAAGCCGACGCCGAGGCCGGGGAGACGGGGCTTCACCACGTAGACGACGTCGGCCGTCAGCTCCCGGGCCATCCGCTCCATGGTCCGGAGGTGCTCGGGGAAGGGCCCGCCCGGATAGCGGCGGACCCCCAGACCGGTGTCGCGGAGCGGCGGCCACAGGTCGGCCCCGAACTCGGGGAAGTGGGAGCCGACGATCTCCACGTCGTGGTCGACGGCGAGCATGTCGGCGAGGAGGTGGGCCCGGCCCAGGGCGTTGTGTCCGAGGTCCCAGCAGAGGACGGCGACCGAGAGCGAGCCCGGGCGGTCAGGGGGCAACGCCGACCTCCTCGCAGAGGCGGCCCAGCACCCACTCGGCCGAGAACCACTCCTCGGCCAGGGCCCGGGCGGAGCGGCAGTGGCGCTCGTAGTCGTCGACGACGGACGCGGCCCCGGCGACCGCCTCGTCGAGGGTGCTGAACCTGAGCAGGCCCTCGCCCGTGGGGTAGTTGCGGCTGAACCCGGTGTCCTGCACCAGCGCGGGACGGCCCGACGCGAGGTAGCGGACGGTGCGGTCGCTGAACCAACCGCTGGCGGTGTCGACGTACACCGACTGGGCCACCGAGAACTCGGCGCCCGAACCCCGGACGTAGCCGCGGAACGCCGCCGGGTCGGCGGCCCGGTCCGTGCCGACCAGCCACCAGCCGTGCTCCTCGAGGGCGGCCCGGTCCTTGCCGTCGGCGGGGTGGATCTCGAGGGCGAGCTCGTAGGCGCCCGGTGCCCGGCGGGGCAGCTCCAGGAAGCGGCGGAACTGGTGGGCCTTCACCCCGAACGTCCGGCCTCCGTGCTCGACCGGGCCGTACGGCCCCCGCCAGCTGGCGACGGTCGTGAACCGGAAGGGATCGCTTGGGGCGGGGGCCACGACCGGCCAGTCGGCGAGCACCACGGGCTGGCGGATCGGGCGCCAGGGCCGGCCGCTGGTGGGGACCAGGCAGTCCCCCTTCCCGATGTTCTCGCCCACCGTGAACCAGTGGTCGTGGCCGGCCAGGTTCGCGGCCCCGTTCCCCGTCGCCTCCCAGATCTGGGTGAAGCCCGGGTCGAGGTCGACGAAGACGCGCGTGCGCACCCGGTCGACGACCTCGGGCAGGGCGAGGTGACCGCTGATGTTGAGCAGCAGGACCGCCTCGGAGGCCAGGTCCCCGAGCTCGCCGACCGCCAGGCCGGCGGCGGTGGTGCCGTCGGCCCGAAGCAGGGTCGAACCATCCTCCATCCCGAAGGCGCCCATGACCTGGCCGAAGTAGGCCTCTGCTCGGGCCGGGGCGGTCGGGCTCAGCTGCTCGACGAAGTGGACGGTGAAGCCCAGGTCGGCCAGGCCCCGGGCCCAGCTCAGCCGCGTCCAGCTCGCGCCCCCGTTTCCGGCCTTGTTGCCGATCGCGCCGGCCACGATGGCGACCGAGGCGCTCATGCGATACCGAGCTTCTCGAGGAGCCGGGTCAGCACCAGGTCGGAGTCGAAGTAGGCCTCCGCCAGCTCACGCCCGGCCACGCCGTGCTTCACGGGCTCGGCGGCCACGGCGCCAAGGGCCTCGACGGCCTCGTCGAAGTCGCTGAAGGCGAGCAGCCCCAGACCGCTCGGGTACCGGACGGAGAACCCCGTGTCCTGCGCCACCACGGGCCGCCCCGAGGCCAGATAGCAGAGGCTGCGGTCGCTGAGCCACCCGCTGCGGGAGCGCACGTACATGTTCTTGGCGACCATGAGCTCGGCCGCCGAGTCCTGGATGAACCGGCGGTACGACCACGGGTCGGCGGCGACGGTCTCGGGGTCGACGAGGGTCCACCCCGACGCCTGCAGCCGGGCGCGGTCGGCGTGGTCGGCGGGGTGGATGTCGAGGGCGAGGTGCAGCGGGAGGGGGCTCGACGCGGGGAGCGCCGCGAACCTCCGCAGCTCGTGGGCCCGCAGGCCGTAGGTCCGGCCGGCGTACTCGACGGGCGCGTACGCGCCCCGCCACGTCGCCACCGAGGTCACCGCCTCCCCCGGCCCCGGCTGCGGGGGCCAGTGGTCCAGCACGACCGGCGGGCAGGTGGTGACCCACGGCAGCCCGCAGGTCGGGATGTGGCAGGTGGGCTCGCCGATGCTCTCGCCGATCGTGACGAAGTCGTCGTGGCCCGAGAACAGGTCGGCCAGCCCGAGGGCGCGCCACATCTGGGGGAAGCCGGGGTCGATGTCGAGGAACACGCGGCGTGGCGCGGCCCCCAGCACCCGCTCGTCGGTGAGGAACCCCATCACGTTGAGCACGAGCGCGGACCGGGAGGTCCGGGACAGGACCTCGGGGAACGGAAGGCCGGCCGCCGCCTCGCCGCCGTCGGCCAGCAGCGACCAGCAGCCGTCGAGGCCGGAGCGGTGCATGACCCGGTCGAGGGCGGCGGCCGCGCCGCCCGCGTCGGTGAACCCCGGGGGCAGGCGGTCGACGAACAGGACGTCCCAGCCCAAGCGACGGAACCCGAGGAGGTACTGGAGGAAGACCCAGGTGTGCCCGCCGTGCCGGGGCTTCTGGGCCAGGGACCCGGCGATGACGACGGTGCCCCGACAGGGGGCCGCGGTCAACGGACGGCCCTCATCGGCGCCCGGAGGTCGTAGAGCGTGCCGGTGGCGTCGGCGCCGGCGACCGCCGGGTAGCGGCGGTCGAGGTGCACCGCCAGCGCGCGGTAATGGGTGAGCCACCACGACGCCGGGGCGGGGACGAGGAAGTGCGTCGCCCCCCGGGCCCGGGCCTGCTCGAGCAGCTCGACGGCGGCGTCGCCCGTGGCCGGGTACTCGCCGGCGTAGGACCCGTCGTCGGTCGCCGGGAAGTGCCGGGCCCGGCCCCGGCCCAGGTGGAGCAGGGCGTCGTCGCCGCGGGACACCACCGCGACCACCGCGTCGCCGTCGACCAGCGGGGCCTCGTGGCCC
>DASZOE010000257.1:0-2420 GCA_035550945.1 Acidimicrobiales bacterium | reverse complement strand
GAGGGGGACGTCTACGTGAGGATCCGCGGGCGCATCTGCGCCGTTGCACTCTCGGCGACGATCGTGGGCGCGGTGCTCGGCGCGACCCCCGCGTCGGCGGACACGCCGGAGGCGTTCGCCGGAACGGCCGCGGCCCGGGCGCTCAACCTGAGCCTCCTCGGCATCAAGGTCACCGCCGGCTCGACCACTGCCCTGGCCGACTCCTCGCCCAAGGCCCAGGCCACCGGTGCGGGCCTGGCCCTCATCGCCCAGACGGTGAGCCAGGCGTCGGTCACCGGGCCCAACGCCAGCCAGGCGCCGCCGCAGGCCTGCGGCGTGAACCTTCCCATCGCCGGCATCCTCAGCGTCGCCCTTGCCTGCTCGCAGTCGAGCGCCTCCACCACCGACGCCTCGCCCACGGCCACGAGCGCGGCCAACATCGCCGCCATCGACGTGGGCGTCCTCGACCTCGTCCTCGATCTCCTCGACCCGATCCTCGACGCCCTCGTGCCCGTGGTCGACCAGGTCATCGGGGACGTCACCGGCACCCTCCAGCCGCTCCTCGGCGGCCTGCTCGACCCGCTCCTCGGGAGCCTCCAGCTCGACCTCCAGAGCCCGGTGCAGAGCCTGGTCGACGCCCTGCGGGACGTCACCAACCTCGCCGAGATCCGCGTCGGTGACTCCGCCTCCCAGGTCGTCACCGACGGCGCCAAGGTCACCGCCGTGGCCGCGGCCCAGGGGGCCGAGATCCGGGTCCTGCCCGGCCTGACCGCCGCCGGCGGCCCCCTGCTCTCCATCACGGTGGGCTCGGCCACGGCGACGTCGGTCTTCGACCGGGCCGCGGGCACCAGCTCCGCCAGCTTCGATCCGGCCATCCTCACCCTCAACGTCCTCGGGACGAGCATCCCCGTGGCTCTCGGCCAGCCCATCACCCTCTTCCCCGGCACCGTCCTCGAGTCCACGATCTCCCTGGGCGCGGGGCGTACGGTGAGGAACCCCGACGGCACCGTCGGGGCTGTCGCCGACGGTGTCGGCCTGCAGCTCCTCAAGGGCCTCAGCGGCGGCATCGTCCTCGAGCTGGCCCACGCCGAGTCGGCCGTGGGTGGCGCCAAGGCCGTCATCTCGCCGCCCCAGTCGGTGCCCTCGCCCAAGGCCGAACGGGCCCCCGAGCTGGCCCGCACGGGTGGCATGGACGTGCCGGTGCTTCCCATCGGCTTCGTCCTCCTGCTCGTCGCGGCGCTCACCCGCCGGGTCGTCCGGGCCAGCCGCTAGCGCCCCCGTCCGCGGGCGGGCCCGATCGGACCCGCCCTTTCCCCTCCGGTACCCTTTGAACGCCGTTCGATGAAGTCCTCCTTCACCTCCCGACGCCGGGAATCGCCGCCTTGCTCGTAGAGCTCCTCCGCGCCAAGCCCTGGTTGCGCCGGACCCTGTCCGGTGTCTCCGTGCTGCTGCTCCTGGGCGGAGTGGCTCTCATCGGCTACCCCTTCGCCACCAACGTCTGGCAGGACAGGATCCAGGGCCGGCTCCGCAAGCAGTTCGCCAGCCCCCAGCTCGAGCAGGCCTACCGGGAACGCAGGGTCGGCACGGGTGACAGCCTCACCCGGCTGAGGATCCCGTCCCTCGACGTCGACGTCGTCGTCGTCGAGGGGACGACGCCGAGTGCCCTGCGGGCGGGTGCCGGCCACTACGCCGACACGTCGCTGCCCTGCGACGTCGGCAACGTCGCCATCGCCGGCCACCGCACCACCTTCGGGAAGCCGTTCGTGGACGTCGACCGTCTGAAGCCGGGCGACGTCATCGAGCTGACCACGCCGATCGGGGGCTGCGTGTACGAGGTCTCCAAGCCGCCGTACACGGTGAACCCCCGCGACCTGTCGCCGCTGGACCCCACGCCCGACCGGGCCCTGCCCCTGACCACCTGCCATCCCAAGGGCTCGGCCGCCGAGCGCCTCATCGTGCGGGCGACGTGGTCCAAGGACCTGAAAGCGGCATGACCGCCCGGCGTGCCGCGCTCGTGACGCTGGTCACGGCCGCCGCCCTGCTGCTCGGCACGGCGGGGCCGGCAACGGCGGCCGACGGCCTCACCGTGGACATCACGTCACCCGGCGAGGGGGCGGTGCTCGACGGGCCCGACGTCATCGTCAAGGGCACCGCGACCACGAGCGGGCTCTACAGGATGAACGGCGTGAGCGTGCAGGTGACGTCGGTCACCAACCCGGGCACGTTCGGCTGTGACCGGAGCTGCGACGGCACCTCGGGCGGTCACTCGGCGACGTTCTCCTACGGCCGCCGGCTGGACTTCAACGGGCCCTACACGGTGACGGTCACGGCCTACGACACGTTGCCGCTGGTGGGGGGCGAGCGATCGACCGCCGTGCAGCGGCGCTTCAAGGTCGAGGTGCCCCCGGCCGCCCCCCGGGACGTCAAGGTCGAGGCCGGGG
>DASZOE010000256.1:0-2724 GCA_035550945.1 Acidimicrobiales bacterium | reverse complement strand
AGTGCTCTTCGACGAGATCGACCTCCGTTACGAGTCGGCCCGGGCGTCCTTGCTCCTGGGCCAGGTCTACCAGGCCCAGGGCGACGCCGACCTGGCGCGCGCGGAGACGACGACAGCGCTCACCAAGCTGCAGAGCATCGGCGCGGTGCCGGACGCGAACCACGAGCGTGAGCTTCTTGGCGCGCTCTAGCCCGGCTTGCCGGGGAGTAGTCGTCAACGGCGACCGCGTGCGACTCTCAATCCCCATCCCGCGGCGAGGGCGATGAGGAAGATGACCAGCAGAAACAGAAGGAGGCTCATGGGACCGTGTTTCCTTTCGTCGGTGCAGCAAGGCGGAGGAGCCCGGGGAGGGTTGACTCGGCTACGCGGGTGTCAGTGCCCGGGCCCGTGAGGCGCGGATTGACGCTCTCCCGGCGGTGCCGCCGGCGTACGTCGGTGGCTGGAGCTCTTCGTCAGTGGCCATCTGCTGGATGTCGTCGAAGCCGAGCAGGGCTTCCTCGATCCGTAGAACGAGCCATCGGTCGCCGGGTGACGTTGCCCTCGCCCTGCCCGCCCTTGCGTCCTCCAGCAGCTTGCGCAGCGCGCTCCCAACGGACGGGACGCCGTACCGGCTGTCGGCAGCGCTCGACGGGCTGGCCGCGGTGGCCGCGGGCGGAGCTACTTGAACCAGGCCCAGTGCGGTCACGAGCCCTCCTCGAAGGACGATGGAGAAGCCGACCACACGACTTCACAGAGGGAGCTCCTCTTCCGCCGGCAGCATACCCGCAATGGGGGGTTGCCGCAATAGGCACTTGCCGCAATAGCGGGTTGTACAAGCGGTCGCGAAGCGGATAGGCTGGGGCCCTTCGAGCGCAAGCTCCTGGAGGAGCGGAGGAGCGGAGGCGCGGGGGTCGTCGGCCCTGCGCGCCCCCGGCTCCGGCTGACGGCCGACGCCCCTCCAGTGACACACCGAGGAAGACGCGTTGGCTGAGACACGAGAGAGCGACGATGTGCTCCTGGCCCTCGATGGCCTCCTCACGGTGCTGCACCAGAGCACTCGACGCAACCAGGATGCGACTCGGCGCGCTCAGACCATTCGGCGCCTCCGCAGCCAGGGGCGGTCCTACCGAGAGATCCTCGGTCGCGATGAGCGGGCCCTGATCCTGCAGGTCACGCGCGAGAACGTCGATGGGCTTCTTCAGGCCAGCAGCCGATTGCGCCGGGCGGAGGCGAGGGCGTTGTACGCCGAGGGCATGACGATGGAGGAGATCGCCGCGCTGTTCGGCGTCACACGGCAACGCGTCTCCGTCCTTCTTCGCGACGGGGCGCAACGGTGACGCTCCCACGCGCCCCACGGCGAGCAGACCGGCGGGACTTCCTTCGGCGGTCAGAGGTGTGGGCCGCTGACCGGTCGGCCGTCCCCCCGAGTGGCGGCGCGACGAGGATCGCCCACCTCGAGCTCGATCCCCGGTTCACTGCGCACCCTGGGGCCCGTCCGCCCATCGGCTAGCCATCCACCCGGCGGCCGCGACCGGCCGCTTCAGGCCCAGAAGCCCTTGGCTTCCTCCACCGAGAGGCGGCGAGGGCGGCGGCGGCCAGGCCGGCGGCGAAGCCGAGGAAGATCAGCACCGGCACCCAGACGCCGTCAAGACCGCGGCCGTCGAGGATCCCGGCCCAGTAGCCCCGTATCACCCAGTGCGAAGCTGTGAACGGCCCGACCGCCCGCACCCACCCGGGCAGCAGGTAGCCCGGCACGATGGCACCCCCGAACCCGGCCAGCAGGGCCGCCCCCAGGTTGGCCAGGGCGTTCACCTGCTGGATGGTGCGGGCCACGTCGACGACCAGCAGGCCGAGCGCGAGGTGACCGGCGGCGGCAACCACGGTGAGCAGCACCAGGGCGATCACCGGCCCCCGGCCCACAGGCCGAAGACGGCGAACCCCACGGCGAAGATCCAGGCGGCCTGGGCCAGGGCGAAGCCGTAGAGGGACAGGAGCTTGCCCACCAGGATGTGGCCGGTGGTCGCCGGGCTGGCCCGGAGCCGGTCTCACACCCCCCAGCCGTGCTCGCGGAAGAAGCTCAGGCCCACCAGGCCGGCCAGCAGCACCGAGAAGGTGGCCGCGGCGCCGGGCACGGCCTGCTCAGAGCCGTTCGTACCGGGGTAGCCCTCGATGATGAGGGCGATGCACAGCACCGGCGTCCGCATCGTGAACCTGTCGGCTGCTGACCTCGACGCCCTCTACTCCCGGCTTCTCGCCACCGGCCGTCGCGACGGCCGGGGCGGCCTCTCGCCCCGGACGGTGCGCTACGTGCACACGATCGTCTCGAAGGCGCTCTCCGATGCGGTTCCCAAGCGCCTCCTCGTTCGCAATCCGGCTCTCGACGCCGATCCGCCGTCAGCCAAGTCCGCCGCTCCACCGGAGATGACCTGGTGGGAGCCCGACGAGCTGCGCGCGTTCTTGACCTCGGTGGCGTCCGACGAGTTGGGCGCTCTCTGGCGCTTGGCGGCAATGACCGGGATGCGCCGCGGCGAGGGGTGCGGGCTTCGGTGGTCGGACGTCGACCTCGAGACCGGACGGCTGGCAGTGCGCCAGCAGCTGACCACTGTGCGCCACGAGCTCGTCTTCCGCGAACGCCCGAAGTCCGACCACGGCCGGCGGACGATCGGCCTCGACGCCGAGACGCTCGCTGTTCTCCGCGACCACCGGCGGGCCCAGCTCGAGCGTCGGCTGGCGGTGGGGGAGGGG